>CBFGQN010000150.1:0-8193 GCA_965650895.1 uncultured Ignavibacteria bacterium
GTCCTTGAACGATCCCGGTTCGGATTCATCCCCGTTGATGCAGAGATACTTCGGTTTGTCGTCCCCCTTCGGCATGTAGCTCCACTTCAGTCCGGTCAGGAAACATGCCCCGCCGCGACCCCGCAGACCCGACTTCTTGACTTCCTCGATCACCTGATCGGGCGTCATCGTCAGAGCCTTGCGGTACATTTCGTAGCCGCCGTTGCGGCGGTAGACTTCAAGCTTGTGCAGATCCGGAATCGGCGGCAGCACCAGTTTCGGAAGATCGTCGTAATTCAGCGCCATCTGTATGGTTCGTTGATTCTGTCGGTTGCTGGAACAGGCGCAAACATAGCAATTTTCGGAAACGTAGCGCGGGTCTCAATCGGCTGCTTTGTACCTTTGCAGGCATGGAACGACTCTGGTCTCCCTGGCGATCACACTTTATCGACACGCACGAGGAACTTCCAAAGGATCGAAGTCCCTTCCGGGCGGCGTGGGAAGAACCGAAGCGGGATGCCGAACACCTGATGCTCCATCGCGGACGGCTGGCGTTCATCATTCTGAACAAGTATCCCTACAATGCCGGTCACCTGCTTGTGGTGCCGGTGCGCCAGATCGATGACTTCCTTCTGCTGGAAGAGGAGGAACGCCATGAGATGATCGACCTGACGGCGCTGGGGACCGAAATCCTGCGGGAAGGACTTCGCCCGCACGGGTTCAATGTCGGAATGAATCTGGGGCGAACAGCCGGGGCGGCTATCGAGAGCCACGTTCACATCCATATCGTTCCCCGCTGGAACGGCGATACGAACTTCATGCCGACGCTCGATGAGACCCGGGTGGTCTCGCAGGGGATGGAGGAGGTCTACGCCCGGTTGCTGGAGGCCCGCGACGTCGTTCTGGGGAATGCCCGGCCGGGGGAAAGTCCGGGGGGATAGCTCCAACCGGTATGCCGTGTATGTTTTTGATCGATCTTAACTGGAATTATCGTGACCAATACCGTCGCAATTATAGGAAGGCCGAACGTCGGGAAATCGACGCTCTTCAATCGCTTCATCAAGCGTCGCGATGCGATCGTCGAGGATGAACCGGGGGTGACCCGCGACCGACTCTACGGACATGTGGAGTGGGCCGGACACCGGTTCACGCTGATCGATACCGGCGGTCTGGTCCCGAACTCCGATGAACTGTTCGAGAGTGCCATCCGCGCGCAGGCGCAGGTTGCGCTGGAGGAAGCCCAGGTGATCCTCTTCGTGGTCGATGCCCGTTCCGGACTGACAGCGATTGACAAGGATATTGCCGACTTCGTGCGGAAGGCATCGAAACCGGTCCTTCTTGTGGTCAACAAGGCCGACAACGACCAGATCGAGGAGGCCGGTGTGGAGTTCTACGAGCTTGGTCTGGGGCAACCCTACGGTCTCTCGGCGATCAACGGTCGGGGAACCGGTGATCTACTTGATGAAGTCGTCTCCCACTTTCCGGAAGCTCCTGTCGAGGATGAGGAGGATGATCGGCTGAAGATCGCCCTGGTCGGTCGCCCGAACGTCGGCAAAAGCAGTATCACGAACGCGCTGCTGGGGGAAGAGCGGTCGATTGTTACGGATATTCCGGGGACGACGCGGGATTCGATCGACAGCGTGGTGAAGTATTACGGCGAGGAGATTCTGCTGGTCGATACGGCCGGACTGAGAAAGCGGAAGAAGGTCAGCGAGTCGATCGAGCTCTTTTCGGTGGTCCGGACGATCAAGGCGATCGACCGGTGCGACGTTGCTGTGGTGGTGATCGATGCCGAGCAGGGATTCGACCGGCAGGACGCCCGGATCGTGACCGAGGCGGTGGAGCGGCGCAAGGGGGTGATGATCGTCGTCAACAAGTGGGATCTGATCGAAAAGGATTCGAACACGGCGGCACAGTACGAGAAGACCATCCACGAGCGGATTCCGATGCTCGATTATATCCCGATTCTCTTCATCTCCGCACTGACAAAACAGCGCCTGACGAATCTGATCCAGGTTGCCAAAGCGGTCCACGAGGAGCGGAACAAGCGGATCGGTACAAGCGAACTGAACGAGGTGATTTTAGGGGCGATAGATCACCATCCTCCTCCCGCGGTCAAGGGGAAAGATCTCCGGATCAACTATATCGTGCAGCCGCAGGCGGCCCCACCGGTCTTCCTCTGCTTCACAAACCATCCGGATCTGGTGCCGGAACACTACACGCGGTATCTTGAGAATACCATCCGTCAGCACTACGGGTTCATGGGGGCTCCGATCACCATCGTGTACAAACAGAAGAACAGAATGCGGGAGCAGGAACATTCGGCCAGAACATACTGAGCCGCTCACCCGGAAAGAAAACAATAAACGACATCTCACAGCTCACAGCTCAAGGCTCACAGCTCAAGGCTCACAGCTCAAGGCTCACAGCTCAAGGCTCACCCCCCAAGAACAAACAAAACAAAGACTCGCATCACACAACCACCGGATATGGCACAAGAGACGCTGAATTACATTGACGGGAATCTCGATCGCTTTGTCGACGAGTTGAAGGATTTTCTGAGAATCGCATCGATTTCCGCCCGGAGCGAACACTCCGGCGACGTGGCCGCCGCCGCCGAATGGGTCAGGAAAGGGGCAGAGGAGATCGGTCTGGAGAACGCGACAGTCTACCCGACCGCCGGGCATCCGGTCGTCTACGCCGACTGGCTCCACGCCGAGGGGAAACCGACGATTCTGATCTACGGACACTATGATGTCCAGCCCCCGGAGCCGCTCGAACTCTGGACCAGTCCGCCGTTCGAACCGGACGTCCGCGGCGATGATATCTATGCCCGCGGTTCGGTCGACGACAAGGGACAGGTGCACCTGCACATGAAGGGGATCGAGGCCTGGCTGAAGACGAAAGGCTCGCTTCCGGTGAATGTGAAGCTGATAATCGAAGGGGAGGAGGAGATCGGTTCGCCGAACCTTGAACCGTTCGTTGCCGAACACAAGGAGCTGCTGGCCTGCGATGCTGTGATGATCTCCGACACCCCGATGTACGATTACGACATGCCGTCGATCACCTACGGTCTGCGCGGACTTGCCTACTTCGAACTGCTGGTGACCGGTCCGGACCGCGACCTGCACAGCGGGATGTTCGGGGGCGTCGTCGCAAACCCGTTGAATGCGCTCTGCACGATGATCGCGAAGCTAAAGGATGAGAAGGGGCGCATTCGGTTGCCCGGCTTCTACGAAGATGTGATCGACGTCAGCCCGGAGGAGCGGGAGCAGCTTGGACGATTGCCGTACAGCGAGGAGGATTTCGAGAAGATGATCACCATTCCGGACACGGTGGGGGAAGAGGGATATACCGATCTGGAACGACTCTGGGCACGTCCGACGCTCGATGTCTGCGGTATTTGGGGAGGCTATCAGGGGGAGGGGGCCAAGACGGTCCTTCCGTCGAAAGCAGGGGCGAAAATTTCAATGCGCCTTGTGGCGAACCAGGATCCGGAGAAGGTCGGCGAGCAATTCCGGCAGTTTGTCCGGGAGAACACGCCGCCGGGCGTCACCGTCGAGGTTCACGACCTGCACGGCGGTCCTCCTGCTCTGACGCCGACCGACTCGAAGCCGGTGAAGGCGGCCCTTGCAGCTCTTGAGGAGGCGTTCGGGACGAAGCCCTTCCTGATCCGCAACGGCGGCTCGATTCCGATCGTGGCCGATTTCGAGCGGAATCTGGAGGCTCCGGTCGTCCTGATGGGCTTCGGTCTGCCGGACCAGAACGCCCACGCACCGGATGAGAAGATGAATCTGAAGAATTATCACCGGGGAATCAAAAGTGCGGCATTGTTTCTGGAGAAGTTCGGCAATGGGCAATAGATCGTGCGGGGGAACGTCCCCCCACCGGTTTTTCTTTGACATAATCGGAGCCCGGCGATGAGACTGCTCATCACAGGCGCTTCCGGATTTGTGGGTTGGAACGCGGTTCGCTATTTCACAGATCGTGGATTTTATGTTCAACCAACGTTCCATTCTCTTCCTCACTACTTGCACAACCACTCGGAACGTGTTCATGCTCCCGTCCAATTAAGTGTTCAGGACGGGGACGCGGTCGAAGATGTAGTGAGCCGCTTCCAACCCGATATTATTCTCCACGCGGCGGCCCTCGCCCGGCCGCAACTTCAGCATCCCCCCGATATTCTTCATCAGGTCAACGTTCTCGGCACATCGCATGTCGCCCGGGCTGCAACCCGTGCCGGAGCACGCCTCATTTTCCTTTCAACCGATTTCGTCTATCCTCCCGATGCCGGACTGGTCAACGAAACGTCTTCCGTCCGGATCACCGGCACGGGCGGCTACGGCGATTCGAAGCTGGAGGCAGAGGAGCGGGTGAAAGATCAGGGAGGAGGCTGGACGATCATTCGACCGACCAACATGTTCGGCAACGGAACGCCCCGCTCGAACTGCTTCACACAGTTTCTCGACAGGAAGTGGGAGGGGGGGGAAGGGGCACCGGTCTTCAGCGATCAGATCAGATCGTTCCTCTATGTCGGTGATCTCCTTTCGGCCATTGAACTTCTTATAGACCGGGAAGAGACGGTGGGAGAACTCTACGTCTGCGGAGGAGAAGAGGGGATGACCCGGGCGGAATTCGCTCTTCGCTACGCCCGGTTCCGCGGAGTCGACGCATCCCTTTGTCATATCATCAGGACTTCCGAACTGGAGGGCTACGTCGGCGGTTCGAGCGATATTCGGCTGGATACGTCGAAGTTGCGAGAACTCGGGTGGAGGCCGACGCGACTTGAAGAGGGGTTCGGGAGGATGGGGGGGAGTGAGCTATGAGCAGTGAGCCGTCAGCTATGAGCTATGAGCAGTGAGGGGTCAGCTATGAGCGGTGAGCGGTCAGCTATCAGTTGTGGGCTTTGCGGCTTTGCTCTTTGCGTGAGTTCCGGTAGTCGAGCGGTCAGCTATGAGCTATCAGCAACCGGTTGTCCGTCTCAAACTCAGCCGTATCATTGCCCCCCCGCTTACCGAGTGTTTCTCCGAAATTCACTCCGACCGCAATAACTTCGCAGGTTCAAAGTAAAGGCATCCATAATCCGAAATCATACAATGGGATTTACCTGTGGGATCGTCGGTCTGCCGAACGTCGGCAAATCGACCCTGTTCAACGCCATCACTTCAGCAGGAATCGCCGCCGAGAACTATCCGTTCTGCACCATCGAGCCGAACACGGGGGTCGTTCTGGTCCCCGATCATCGTCTGGACGAACTGACCCGCATCATGAAGCCGAAGCAGACCGTGCCGACGACCATCGAGTTCGTCGACATTGCCGGTCTGGTCCGCGGGGCTTCACAGGGGGAGGGGCTGGGGAATCAGTTCCTGGGACATATCCGAACCGTCGACGCGGTGGCCCACGTGGTCCGATGCTTCGAGGACGAGAACGTGACGCACGTTGACGATACGGTCGACCCGGTGCGGGACATCGAGACGATCGAGACCGAGTTGATCCTGAAGGATATCGAGACGGTGGAGAAGAGGATCGAGGGGGCGGCCCGCAAGGCGAAGACCAACGACAAGGAGGCGAAGGAAGAAATTGCGGTTGCCGAACGCCTCCGCGATCATCTCTCCAACGGCAACCTGGCCATCACGTTCGAGCGGGAGAACGAACGGGAGACGAAGTTGCTCGGCGAGTTCCACCTGCTGACCGACAAACCGGTCATGTACATCGCCAACACCGATGAGGAGGGGGTGATGAACGGCAATCGATATATCGACGCCGTCAGACGGATTGCCGAACCGCGCGGCTTCAAGGTGGTGCCGGTCTGTGCCAAGATCGAAGCCGAACTCTCCGAACTGGATGCCGATGAGAGGAATGAGTTTCTGGAGTCGATGGGGATGACCGAGCCGGGACTGAACGCCATCATCCGGCAGGGATACGAACTTCTCGGACTTATCACCTACTTCACCGCCGGGGAAAAGGAGTGCCGTGCCTGGACTGTCCACAAGGGGGCGACTGCGCCGCAGGCGGCCGGGGTGATCCATACCGATTTCGAGAAAGGTTTTATCCGGGCCGAAGTCCAGAAATATGACGACCTGATCCGTCTGGGGAGCGAGCAGAAAGTCAAGGATTCCGGACTCTACCGGATTGAAGGGAAGGAGTATATCGTGCAGGATGGTGATGTGATGTTCTTCAGATTCAACGTATAGAAGGAATGCGGGAGCAAGGGAGACGGCAATGATAACGACCGCGATCCGGAAGTGGTGGAAAGAATCCCGACGGGAGTTTACTCCAAAATTCTTCACGCTGATTCGCGGAGGGATCTCTGCAAAGCAGTTGACCGCTGACCTCGTTTCCGGCCTGATCGTCGGCATCGTCGCTCTCCCCCTGGCCATTGCCTTTGCTATTGCCTCGGGCGTCTCACCGGAGAAGGGGATCATCACGGCAATCGTTGCCGGAGGACTGATTTCCCTCCTCGGCGGGAGTCGTGTGCAGATCGGCGGTCCGACCGGTGCCTTTATCGTTATCGTCTACGGAATCGTTCAGGAGCACGGGGTTGAGGGACTGACCGTTGCGACATTTATCGCCGGGTTCTTCATCCTGATTCTCGGACTGGTCCGGATGGGGAGCCTGTTGAAGTACATCCCGTATTCACTCATCGTCGGCTTCACCTCGGGCATTGCCGTCGTGATCTTCTCCACGCAGATCAAGGATTTCTTCGGTCTGACGACCGGACCGATACCGGCCGATTTTCTTGAGAAGTGGGAGGTCTATGTTCAGGCAATCGGCAGTCTCAATATCCAGGCTCTTCTGATCGCCGTCGGTACCATCCTGATTATCGTGTTGACCCCGAAGGTTCTGCCGAAAGTCCCCGGATCCTTGCTTGCCATTCTTCTCTGCACTGCCGTCGTTCAGCTTTTCCACCTTCCGGTGGAGACGATCGGTTCACGTTTCGGGGAGATTCCGAACACCTTTCCGATGCCGCAATTTCCGTCGGTCGATTTCGCCGCGTTCAAGGATCTGCTGCAGCCGGCAATCGCCATCGCCCTGCTCGGCAGCATCGAATCCCTTCTGTCGGCCGTTGTCGCCGACGGTATGGTTGGTGGAAGACATCGTTCGAACATGGAACTGGTGGCGCAGGGGGGGGCAAATATCGCCTCGGCTCTTTTCGGAGGAATTCCGGCGACCGGAGCGATTGCCCGAACGGCGACAAACGTCAAGAGCGGCGGCCGGACGCCGATAGCCGGACTCGTCCACGCCGGTGTTCTCCTTCTGATCATGCTGGCGGCCGCCCCCCTCGCAAAGCTGATTCCCCTGGCCTGTCTTGCCGGCATTCTCGTCGTCGTTGCCTATAACATGGGAGAGTGGAGTTCCTTCTACTCGGTTCTGCGGAGCAACCGCTACGACGGATTGATCCTTGTCGCCACGTTCCTTCTGACGATCATTTTCGATCTGGTGGTCGCTATCGAGGTCGGTATTGTTCTCTCATCCTTTATCTTCATGAAGCGGATGAGCGATCTGGCACACATCGATCTGGTACAGCCGGAGGAAACGGATGCCGCCGACGGGGAGGCTATGTTCGAGGAGGAACTTCAGGCGATTCCCGACGGGGTGGTGATCTACGAAATTGAAGGTCCTCTCTTCTTCGGAGCCTCGCAGAAGTTCCAGCAGACGATGAACGATATTCGTGAGCAGATCGATGTGATCATCCTGCGTCTGCGCCACGTCCCGATGATTGACGCCACCGGGATGTACCGGCTGCGGGAGGTGATAAAGTACTATCGGAAGCACAAGACCAGAGTGATTATCTCCGGGGCGTCGGAGTCGATCCGGAGCGAATTGCTGAAGGCAAATGTGCTTGAGGAGAAATACATCCGGGACGATATCCGTTCATCGGTTGAGCTGGCCGGGGAGCTCCTCAGCGAGCGGACTGCCGGTGGCCCGATAAATTCGTAGTTCTCGTCGGCTGCTCATCGCAAGTTGTTTTTTTTCAGAGAATTCATGCGCCTTGTACTGTTTGACATCGACGGCACGCTTCTGAAGGTCGAGCGGGGGCTCTCGCAACGGGTGGTTGTGGAGGTGATCAACGAAACGCTCGGCAGAGAGGAGCATTTTGCACTGCCGGAAACCTACCGCTTTCATGGTCGGACCGACCACATGATCTTTCTCGATCTCTGCGAACATCTCGGAGAATCCCGCGCCAGAGCCGAAGGGTTGATCGCCGCATTC
>CBFGQN010000151.1:0-8171 GCA_965650895.1 uncultured Ignavibacteria bacterium
AGCTCTACATGGAAATCTTCCACAAGGCCGGGTTGCCTCCGGGAGTCATCAATCTGATCTATACGCCGGGAAAGACCGCCGGTGACGTTGCTCTGGCCCATCCCGACTTTGCCGGGGTCCACTTCACCGGATCGACCGGAACGTTCCAGCACATCTGGCGGACGATCGGCGAGAACGTGACCGGGTACCGGAGCTATCCCCGGATCGTCGGCGAGACCGGAGGGAAGGATTTCGTTCTGGCCCATCCGTCGGCCGATGCGCGGGAAGTCGCCACGGCACTCTCACGCGGCGCTTTCGAGTATCAGGGACAGAAATGCTCCGCCGCTTCCCGGGCCTACATTCCCTCCAATCTCTGGAACGACGTCAAGCGCTATTTGCAGGAAGACCTCGCATCGTTCAAAATGGGGACGGTGGAAGATTTCGGAAACTTCGTCAACGCCGTCATCGACGAGCCTGCGTTCCGGAAGATCACCGGATATATCGATCAGGCAAAGAAGGACGGCGTGGAGATCGTTGCCGGAGGAAATTACGACGAGAGCGAAGGCTGGTTCATCGAACCGACCGTCATTCTGGCCGAGGACCCGAAATACGTCACGATGCGGGAGGAGATCTTCGGTCCGGTCCTGACGCTTCACGTCTACGATGAGAACCGCTTCAACGAAACGCTGAGGCTGGTCGACGAAACATCTCCCTATGCTCTGACCGGATCGATCTTCGCACGGGAGCGGACCGCAATCGCGCAGGCGACCAAAGCATTGGAGAACACCGCCGGGAACTTCTACATCAACGACAAGCCGACCGGTGCAGTCGTTCATCAGCAGCCCTTCGGCGGAGCCCGCGCAAGCGGCACAAACGACAAGGCGGGATCGAAAATGAATCTCTATCGCTGGCTTTCGGCCCGTTCAATCAAGGAGGCATTTGTTCCGCCGACGGACTACCGCTATCCCTTCCTTTCGGAAGAATAGCACCGAACGTGAGAGATCCTACACGAAGGGGAATCGATAGTCGTTGTAACGAGCGTTTCCTTTCAAGTGTTATCTCTTTCGCACACATGGTGGTTTCTGGGTATCCGAACGGGGCAATATGCGGTCTCTACGCCTCCTCTTCACCGAAGAGGGACGACTTACACAACAACTGAGCGAACGTTCCAACCAGGAATGGGTGGAGATGCTCCAAGGACCGGACCGGGAGAGGGCACTGGAAGAATTGCGCCTTATCCTGGTCCGGGGACTCCGTTACGGACTCAAGGGAATTCTCGGACGAAAAGGGGCTGTGGAATTGATCGAGGATTTCGTGCAGGACAGTCTGCTCAGGATTCTCGACAATCTCGACTCGTTTCGGGGCGAAAGCCGGTTTACGACGTGGGCGCAAAAAATCGCCATGCGCGTGGCCTTCTCCGAACTCCGCCGGAAACAGTGGGAGAACGTTTCGCTCGATCAACTGGTCTCCTCGACCTCCCGCGACGGTTCCTCGCCGGTCACCTTTCCCGATTCCGCTCCCGACCCGGAAGCCCTGACCTCCGGACGAATGGTCGCCCAACTGGTCGGCGACATCATTGATAATCATCTGACCGAACTGCAACGGACGGCTCTGAAGGCCATCATCATCCACCGGGTTCCGATGGATGAGGTGGCCCGCCAGCTCGGTACCAATCGGAACGCTCTCTACAAACTTCTGCACGATGCCCGCAAAAAGGTCCGGACGGAACTGGAAAAACAGGGTCTGACGCCGGACGAAATTCTTGCCGAATTCTAACCGGGGAAGTTTTCTTAATTTCGACGTAAGAATTTCCGGCGAGGAAATATCTCCTTCCCCGGAGAAACAGCCTGTATGAACTACGAACGCGATTTTCTGAAAATGGTGGTGCTGGCCGCGAAAAATGCGGACCGGCCCCTTGTAACATGTGACGACTGCTGGGATCGGGTCGACGAATTCGCCGAATTGGTCCTTGCCGGTAAAGATGCGGGAGAAGCTCTCCCCATGGTTGAGGAACATATCCGCAAATGCGGCGAATGCGCCGCCGAATTCAATGCACTGCTCGACGCCCTGCGTGCAACCGCCGGGGATTCTCTCTCCCGACCGATGACCGGAAGTTGAAGTTGAGAGAAGGATCGCAGACAATCACATCAGCCGCAGCAGAATAAAAGGGAAAGGGTCGGAGATCTCATCTCTCCGACCCTTTTTGTACCCGCAATTCCCGACCGGGTGGCCAGGATATGTCGATCGGGACGGGAAAACGTCCCTCCGGTTCATTCTCTTTTATTGGCTGATATAGGCGTCAATCGAATCACGCAGTTCCTGACCCACCAGGTCAACGCCGCGCACCACTCCATCCTTGTCGATCAGATAGGTGCGGGGAATACCGATCACACCATACTCGATGCTGACCGGTCCCGACTTGTTCGGCGGGGCCTCATAGACGTGTCGCCAGTCGATTCCGGCGGTATCGATAAAGGTCTTCCAGTCGCTCTCGTTGTAATCCCGCGAGACCCCCAGAATCACGAAATCCTGATCCCGGTAATCGTTCCACGTCTGTTTCAGACTGGGCAACAGAACCAGACAGGGATCGCACCAGGAGGCCCAGAAATCTATATACACGACCTTCCCTTTCAGGTCGGCGAGACTCAGGAGCTTGCCGTCGGGTTGCTTCAGGGCAAAGATCGGGGCGTCCTGTCCGACTTCGGGGCCGACGGGACGAATCGTTCCGATCGGCTGATTGGGATCGGCATCGGAGCAGGCAAAAACGAGAAGCCCCAGAATTGCGGGCAGGACGTACTGAAAAATTCTATTCATCATAAATAAGTCTGTTCAGGGTTTGAACGAAATGCTCCGTTTGAAAGGAAAACGGCTCCGTCTTCCGAAAGAGAAGGAACATCAAGTCGATCTTACGTTACAACCCATCTTTTCTCCGGACTCACCGGAGATATCGGTTCGGCACGGAACAGAGACACTCTGAAGGACTGAATTGTTACCGCTCTCAAAAACGGAAGGGGAACTCTGAATGGGGAAGGCATCGTTGATGCAACAAGAGGCTCTTGTTCCCCGGCACGCATGACGTCTCCCGGGCAACAAGAGAATGATCCGGAATCGGCCGGAACCTCAGGCTCCGACAGATATTGTCATCACTATACGACGGGGATACGTATGAACGGGAACACACATCATGTCCTTCCCCATCCGCAAGGGGGCTGGAAGGTGGTACGAGGAGGAGCCGCACGCGCCTCCAGAAACTTCGAGACCAAAAGCGAAGCGGTGGAATATGCACGGGAAGTGAGCAGAAATCAGAAGACCGAACTGCTGATTCACGATACGGAGGGAAAAATCCGCAGGGCGGCAAGCCACGGCAACGATCCGTTTCCGCCTCGCGACAGGAGATGAGAACAGAGGACGGGCCTGGAGTCCTTCCTTGTGAAGAACTCCGGGCCCGTTCAATTCTCACTGCTGCCGGTGATGGAAGGATATTCGGCACGGGGGATTTTCTCCCCTCGTTCGCGGTCAGCCTGCAGGCATCATGACATCGACGCAGACATTTTCCCCGGCAAAGATATTCTCCCACTCGGTCGCCGTTTTCGATGTGATCCGCTCAAGGATGATCCCCTTCACCTCCCGCGCCCGCTCTCCTTCACACAGACCGTCGTCATCCCCCAGATCCGTCAGACCCGTCAACTCCCGGAACCGGGACCAGAATTTCGGCTCCACGCAGGCCATCGCAACGTAGCCACCGTCGGCGGTCCGGTAGATGTTGTAGCAAGGAAAGCGGCCGTTGTGCAGGAAGGTGGCCGGAGTTCTCCCCTGAATGCTCGCCGGATAGTAGGCCTCCTGTGCGTTGTCGACCGCATCCTGAAGCCAGCACCAGTTCTGGATCGGCTCCTCCCTCCCCTGCTGTTCCAGCACCGTCGCCAGTACCGTGACGGCAATGTGATGGGAGAAGAAGATACCGGTGACCGGAAGAAAGGGGGGAGCAATGATGTCGTCGGTCCGGTCCAGAACATGCATCTTCAACAGATTGCTCTGCACCAGCGTGTTCAGATCGTGGGCCGATTCGTTCCCCTCGCGCCGGAAGCCGAGCCGTGTGAAGCAAACACCGGCACCGCGATATGCGCGGGCGATCTCCTCCTCGGTCAGTCCCAGCTTCTGCTCCACCCGGGGAGGGAAGCTCATCAGAACGGCGTCGGCGGTCCGGATCTCCCGATGCAGCCCGGCCACATCCTCCGGGTCCCCGAAGTCGATCAACCGCAATTCTTTTGGTCTCTGAAAAGCTTCGTATACCTCTGCAAAGGCCGGATCCCAACTCCATTTCAAAAAAGGGTCGCGATGGTTCCGGTCTTCATATTTGATCACTTCCATCCCCTGCTTCGCCAGCAAATAGGCTGCAAGGGGTCCGGGAAGTCTCCACGTCAGGTCGATAATCTTCATGCGTTGCTTCGTTTTCTCCCCTCTACTACTCGTCCCTGTCGTCGTCCTCCTCGTTGCCGAGAATATCTCCGAACCAGACCGAGAATCCAAGCTGGAACAGTCCGAACGTCCCTTCATCCTCATCGGTGGAGAACATATTCGCTACGGTATAGCGACCGCTGAGGGCGAACGTCAGGTTGTTGATCAGGGCAAGTTCCAGCCCTCCTTCCACCCCGAGACCGAATTCGTTCTCTCCGGCCGGCGTATTCTCTATCCCGGCAATCGTCTCTCCTTCCAGCCGGGTAAATGTTCTGTTGACGAACGTATAGACCGGATAGGCGCCGATGTAGGGCCTGATCGTCGGGATCTGAAAAACGTATTCCAGTCCGGCACTGACCGGAATCAGCGTCGTCCCCACCTCGAAGGTGGCCGAAATGCTGGTATCCTGATTGACGTTGAAGGTCGTCAGTCGAATCTGCGAGTTCTGGAAGTAGGCATAGGAGATATCGCCCACCAGCCTGAGTCCTCCGAACCCTTTTTTGTAGCCGACCTTACCGAAAAAGCCGACCTCGCCGCTGAGGTCGTCGTAGGTCAATTCTTCGGCATCCTTTTTCAGAAGATCCTCAAGCTCTCCCCCGACCTTGAACACGTCTGCCCCGGTAGAGGCCAAACCGACACCGACACCGACCTGCGCCGGGAGCCGGACGGCGGTCGTCGCAAGCAGCAAGCCTGCGACAGCCGCACACACATATCCGCATTTCTTCAGCATTATCATCGATCGCTCTCCATCTGATTATAAGTAGTGCATTGATTCCGATCACAACTTACGGAAATACCGAGAGCGCTGGAATCAACAGCCGGTGTTTTCAATGTCGCGAACAATTGCACTCGACTTCCTTTTGCCGATGTTTCATGTCGCTTCCATCATCAGGTTCATCAATCGCAACAACCGATCAGCAGGCCCACAATGGTGTGCAGAGCCGGATATTTCTTTTCATCTCTCATGTTCTATCCGTTCTCCCGCCATCGACTGTTCGTAAGACTCGTCAGGATATGATCCTCCCACTTCCCGGCAATCTGCAGATAGTCCCGCGCATATCCCTCCACAACAAATCCGAGGCGACGAAGAAGATTGCCGCTCCGGACGTTGTGGGGCATATAATTTGCCATGATGCGGTGCATATTCCATTCCTCGAACATGAAGCGGATGGCCTCTTCGAGTCCCTCCCGCATATATCCCTTCCCTTCGTAATCGTGATCGACCGTATAGCCGAGATAGCAGGCGTGAAACGGCCCGCGAAAGACCTGCGAGAAGCTGCAATGACCGATAACCTTCTGCGGTTCTGCCGACGGGAAGAAAAAGAACCGGCAGGCCGTGCCGAGATGGAACTCATCGATGCTCCCCTCCATCTTCACCCGCCAGAACTCTTCGGTGAAGAATCCCTCCGGCGGAACCGGACTGAAGGGTTCCAGATGGTTCCAGTTCCGCTTGTGATAATCGACAAGAGCGGAGACATCCGCCGCCGATGCCGGTCTGAGCAGAAGACGCTCGGTCCTGAGTGATGGAAGTTCCATGAATCGCTCCGGTTAGTGTCACGCAAAAGTACGAGTTCGCCAACGGAATATCACGGTACGACCGGAGCAGGGTTGTGTATCTTGGAGGTTGCAGGGGAATGGGGGGAGCTTTGAGCCGTGAGCTTTGAGCCGTGAGTGATCAGCCGTATGGGTAGCCGGCGGGTTTATCCCGACGCCGGGACGGACCGGAAGATATCGAGTCACATCGAGTGTGCAGGAGGGCATGAGCGATAAGCGGTGAGGAAAGAATCCGGTTCATTCATTCGACAATTGAAAATCGACAATCGGAAATACGGCATCTCTTATCTTGTCCACCGATATCGCAGCAAACATTATCCTTGAAGTTTTGTGTCCGAACTGATTCTCCATCCGAAGACTCTCGCAATGCGCCGGAAGGTGGTCCTGCTGAAGAACGAACTCGCCTCGCTTCTTGCCGAGCGAATGCGGCTGACGTTCGAGGAGCTTCCGGCCCTCCGCTACCGTTACACCGAACTGTTTGGTGCCATAGAGCGGGAAGTGGAACAGAAGACGCTGGAGATGAGCGAACGGAAACGTCTGGTGGAACTCTTTGCCCTGAAGCTTGATCGAGGACAGAAGCTGGACCGGAAGATGGTGGAACTGACGATGAAGGCAGTGCTGAATGAGTTCAGGAAAATCCGCGGACAGGTTGACCGGATGAGCAGAAACGAGGAGAGGCGTGCAGAGGGAAACGGATTCCGGATCCCGGGCATTTCCGACACACAGACAACCGACGACCCGGCGGCACGGACCGCCCATCGGCGACGGGAGCTGCGCGATCTTTACCGCAAACTTGCCAAACGCCTCCACCCCGACCGATGTCGCGAACCGGACGAGCTGACGCGGATCTACTGGGAGATGACCCGAACGGGATACGAGCGGGGAGACCTTGATCTGCTTCGCATGCTCTGCAACGTCGTCGAGACCGGTATCGGTTCGATTATCGATGGAAGAGCGATGAGTCCGGCCGAGGAGGCGGTCCGGCTGATCGAACTGATCGACAGGGAAAAGAAACGCCTGCAGGAGATGCGGAAGTCGGAGCCGTACAACATCAGGGAGAAGTTCGATGACGGGGAATGGATCGCCCGGAAGAAACGGAACCTGGAAGAACAACTGGCCGGAATCGAACGGGAGATCGAGAAGTGCGACCGGTTTCTGGCGCCGATCATGGGAGACGGAGAGGAAGAGATCGATCCGCAATCGGTCCGGAAAACCTGGAACAGTTTTGTGGAAGACGTCTACCTGAGCGGTCGGTTCTGAAGTGAAGCCGAAAGGTTCCGCAACTCCGCTCGCAACGTCCTCCCCAACTCAATTGACGGCAAACATTTGACAATCAACGTTCGACAATCGAAAATCCGCCACTCTACCATTTACCATTCCTCTCCCCCGCTCGACACCATTTCAATCACCGACAGGTACATCCGCACTGCTCCGGCCAGTCCGTACTCAAGAGCATCGGCAACCAAGGCATGGCCGATCGAGACCTCGGCCACACCCTCGACACTCTGGAGGAACGGACCGAGATTATCGAGATTCAGATCGTGCCCGGCATTGACCTGCAGCCCTGCATCCAGAGCCTCGCCGGCAGCCCGGGCAAACTGATCCAACATCTCATCCGCATTACTCTCTCCGGCAAAGGCCTCGGCATAGGGTTCGGTGTAGAGTTCCACGCGGTCGGCTCCGATCTCGCGCGCAAGGGACCATTCATCCGAGTCTGCATCCATGAAGAGACTGACCCGGCAGCCCCACCCTTTAAGCTGCGTGATCACCTGCTGCAGTTCCGTCCGATGCTCCGCGATCTTCCATCCCTGATTGCTGGTAAAGGCATCGGGGTCGTCGGGGACCAGAGTACACTGCGCGGGACGAACATCCTCGGCAAACCCCATCAATCCGTGGAACGGATTTCCCTCAATGTTCAGCTCCGCATCGGGATACTCCCCCATAAGCGTCGCAATCTCGTAGACATCCTCCGGCCTGATGTGTCGCCGGTCCGGTCTCGGATGGAGCGTGATGCCGTCGGCTCCGGCCTCCAGAGCGATGTGGGCGGCATGGGTCACACTCGGGATCCCGTTGTTCCGGGTATTGCGAAGCGTGGCGATCTTGTTCAGATTGACGCTCAATTTTGTCATGGCAGTCTCTTCTCCGATAGAACTCACGTTACAGATTCATCTTGCGACCGATCA
>CBFGQN010000152.1:0-8164 GCA_965650895.1 uncultured Ignavibacteria bacterium
CGACGGGAATAAACGCACGGTCTCCCCATCCGGAAGCGGATTGACTCCGGCCGAACCGGAGGCCGAGGTGAAGGGACTGACGGTTTCGCTGAAGCAGTTCGTCACCGACATCACCCGGCAGGTTGTCGACAAGCTGGGGATCGAGGATCCGAAGGAGAGTGTGCGGGGACTGGGAGCCCGGTGGAACGGAGGTCTCCTGATTATGAAGCCGCGGGATGAATCCCTGCAGAGCAAGGATCTGCCGATCGAGACGTTCTTCCACAAGATCGTGATGATGCGGAACCAGCTTCGCGTGCTGGAGCAGAAGATCAACGGCAACAGTGAGTTGAGCGACGCCGACAAGGTGGAACTGCAGCAGTACATCACCCGATGCTACGGCTCGATGACGACGTTCAATATCCTGTTTGCCGACAAGGAGGATCAGTTCTCGGGGAGCGGGAAATAGAATGTCGAATGATGATTTTCGATTTGCGAATGACGAGGGTTGAATGTCGAATGGCGATTTTCGATTTGCGAATGATATATGCCGGCGGATCCGGATCGAGTGGAAAAGTAGAGTTCCATTCGACATTCGCAAATCGACAATCGGAATTCGTTATTCGCTGAAATCGCGAAGCGCATCGAGATAGTCCCGCAATTCCAGCGTACGTGCTCTGACGATCTGCATTTCCCGATCGGCCGCAAAGATGTGGTACATCGTGCCGTCCAGATTCTCGTAGTAAACGATCCCGTTCAGTTCGAACTCCGCATCACGCCAGGCAACCCAGGCCCGCTGTGCCTTGCGGAGTCCTTCCTGTCCGCTTGAGTCGAGCGTTCCCATCAGTTCTCTGTAGATCAGATTCAATTCCCCGTCCCACGCATCCTCGGCCGCCTGAATGCAGGAGATCATGCCGAGCGTCGACATGTTTGAATCGATGTCGAGACAGGCGGCCAGATCGATATCGATCGGATGTTCCTCTCCTTCTTCCTCCTCCTGTCCATAGAGGAACCGAGTGGAAAGAAAGGAAAGAAGAACAAGCGCAGATACGATGTGTGGTTTCATTTCCGGTCGGTTATATGTTGAGATCTTCTGTCTTCCCGTGTGTCGGAACGGAACGGTTCCGCATTACTGGTGCAGCATTCCGTTGAGAGCAATAATCGCCAGCGCCGTGGCCAGCAGGGGATCGTCCTCCTTGTTCAAGGCCCCCTCCGGATTGGCAAAGCTTCCATCTTCCCGTTGTCTGGCGTTCAGCAGGTCCCACATCTTTCTGCGAAACCCTTCGGGCCATCCGGTCTGCGAATATAACTCCGATCGGACAGCCAGATGATAGTAGAACATGACTCTGTCCCACCTGTTCGGATCGTCCTGCGGAATCCCTTCCGGTCCCTCCAGCGAGGGATGGCGCAGCAGCCAGTCGAGCCCGTCCCGCACCGGTTTGTCCTTCACGCCGTATCCGGCGGCAAGCAGAGCCAGGACACCGTCGCAGGTTGCCGTCGCGTAGCTGGCGAACGTGGCGCATGAATCTTCCAGTCTTCCCTTGTTGCTGAACCAGACGATGGGAGAGGAGTAGAATCCTCCGTCATACCGGCTACAGAGGACTCCTGCCGGATCCATCGTCGGCTGTTCCCGTTTTTCGTCGGGAAGCTTCTGAAGCAGGTGAAGGAACGGACGGCTTCTTGCAAAGCAGGAATCGTGATCAGAGGAGAGAGGGAGGGCACGCAATGCCTGAAGAATTCTTCGGGTGTGGGAGAGATCGACGTGCCCGACCTCGCCGGGGTCCATGTTGATCTCACCGAATCCCCATCCTCCGTAGAACAGACTGTCGGGAGCCACACCACGCTTTTCGGTGAACTGCTCGGCAAGCAGATAGTCGGTCATCCGGCGAATCAGAGTGCTGTCCGCCTCGATACCCTGTTCAACCAGAAGTCGAAGAGCGTAGGAGGTAGCGTAGTTCGGATACTCGATAATATCCGGATCGTTCAGCCCGATCACGCCGTCGGTGTTGACGTTGGCACGGATAAAATCAAGCCCCCGTTTGATTCCCCCTTCCGGAGCCGTGAAAATCGAGTCCGGAACGCGCGTCAGCGCGTGAAGGATGAAGGGAGTCCAGGCCTGACCGCTCTTCAGGATGCCGTGCGTTTCGCTGTGCCAGCCGCCGTCATCACTCTGTTTGCTCCAGAGGTACTCGCATGCGTCGGCGAGTATATCGGCAGAAGTCCGTTCGGCAGAGGAGGGTCCGTCGCTGCATGAAGAATGAAAGGGAAACGAGAGAAGAAGGGGGAGGAGAAGATGCGGATACGTGTACCGGAACATAGTTGAAGGAATTGAACGGTTGATAAAACCACAAACCCGTGAGAACGCTTCACGCAAGTTTTCTCACGGGTCTGTGCTGTGCAAATATCGGTCCGGCTTCAGAGACCGGCAAGAGATCGGTCCGGTTATTCACTCCACCCGAACTAACTCAGTCAAGATCGAACTTCGTCAGGTCCGGATCCCGGTCGGCAGTCATCGTCATGATCACTGCGGCGGTGCAGAAGACCGGACTGGTGATGCAGTGGTGGCCGCTCCAGCTCCCGTCTCCGTTCTGGATCTTGCCGAAGAGGTCATCCATCCGGTTATACCAGTCGTCCCAGGCCTCACCCCCCTCCATTGCGAGGGATTCACTGGTCATCATGAAGCTCAGGAATTCCTCCCCTCCGTTGTTGCCGAAGCCGGCCAGAACCCGGTCGTTCTTCAGATTGTTCCTGACGATCAGGTCCTGCTTGTAGGCGTGAACCAGTTCCTCGGCGGTTTCCTGATGGTATCCCATCTGCACGAAATTCTCGACTGTTGCCAGGACGGAGTCTGCTGCCACTTCCATGTCCGGGTCGACACTACGCAGACTGTCGCTGATCTTCCTGACCATGACCCGGGCCTCACGGACGTCCCCTGCGTTTGCCCGTTGGTTGGAGGCTGCTGCGTAGAGTGTGATTCCCGCTCCCTTGTCTGCCTTGATTGCTCCTGATGTCGCATCGATATTCCCTCTCTGATAATCTTTGGATCGATTGAGTGTTTCATCCTTGACTTCTCGTCCGATCAGCTTTGCCTGTTCCAGTGCGTTGTTTGCCATAGCCGATTGCAGGACAGGTGCCCATCCCCCGGTATTCCAGCTTCCGTCAGCCTGCTGCGTTCCTTCAAGTTTCTTCACGCACTTGTCGATCGCCTTCTCGATCCGTTCCTTCAACTCCGTGTCCCCTTCTGCGTGGGGAAGAATCTTTCCGAAGAACTGGGCGGCCATCGAGACGTCGATGTGCCGGCCAAGTTTACGCTGCGGTTGCGTGCCGGTCTGATCGGTGATCTGCGAACCCTCATCGGGCGAGTCCTCGACGGCTTCGAGAAGATATTCGAGCGCCTTGCGAAGGTTCTCGCTGTATTCTCCTTCGCTCAGTGTGTTGCCGGTTCTGATCAGGGCCATTCCGGCAAGTGCGGTCGTTGCCGGGTCAACCTCGACGGTGTGCGGATCCCGAATCTGCTGGGCGGTATACTGTCCGGCTCCCCAACCGCCGTTCGGCCCCTGTGCCGTCGCCAGCCATTCCAGTCCCTTGTCCACATATTCCGGAAGCATGGCGTTGATATCGGTCTGGCCTTCCGGAGTTTCCGGAACCGGAAGGAGAAAAGCCCTCTGCGCTTCACGATCCGTCTTGCCGTTGTAACCGAAAAAGCCGAGGCTTGCCGCGATCAGTCCGAGCAGGACCGATCCGATCTGTAGTGATCCCATAATAATTGTTCGATGGTTTGAGTGAACATCCAGATTGAATGCGGCCCGGAATCCTGTGTACACTTCCCGGTGGGATCGAGCCTGACTGTTCAGATAGTCGGGTCAGAGACGTAGGGGAGAAGAGTTGTGACATCGCAGAAACAAGTCCCACACAAAACGACGAAGGCACATCCCGGCTGTCCGGATGTGCCTTCGCAAAACAGAGGTAAGAAAGGAAACGCGAACGTCCTACAGATCCTGGTAGACCTCGCTCCCTTTCTCGACAAACTCCCTGGCCTTCTCCTTCATCCCTTCTTCCAGTGCTTCCGAATCACCGAGTCCATGCTGCGCGGCATATTCCCGGACATCCTGCGTGATCTTCATCGAGCAGAAGTGGGGGCCGCACATCGAGCAGAAGTGAGCGACTTTCGACGATTCTTTCGGCAGAGTCTCGTCGTGATATTCACGCGCGCGGTCCGGGTCCAGGCTCAGGTTGAACTGATCGTTCCAGCGGAACTCGAATCGGGCTTTCGACAATGCATCGTCCCGCACCTGTGCGGCCGGATGTCCCTTGGCGAGATCGGCGGCATGAGCGGCGATCTTGTATGCGATGATCCCCTCGCGGACATCATGCTTGTTCGGCAACCCGAGGTGTTCCTTCGGCGTCACGTAGCAGAGCATCGCCGTACCGAACCATCCGATCATGGCAGCACCGATGGCGCTGGTGATATGATCGTATCCCGGAGCGATGTCGGTCGTCAGCGGACCGAGCGTGTAGAACGGAGCCTCGCTGCAGACCTCGAGCTGTTTCTCCATGTTTTCCCGGATCAGGTGCATCGGGACGTGTCCCGGTCCTTCGATCATCACCTGACAGTCCATCTCCCACGCCACATTCGTCAGTTCGCCCAGTGTCTCCAGTTCGGCGAACTGTGCGGCGTCGTTCGCATCGGCGATCGAGCCGGGACGAAGCCCGTCTCCCAGGGAAAAGCTGACATCGTAGGCCCGCATGATCTCGCAGATTTCCCGGAAGTGTGTGTAGAGGAAGCTCTCCTGATGATGTGCCAGACACCACTTCGCCATGATCGATCCGCCTCGCGAGACAATGCCGGTCAGCCGGTTTGCCGTCAGCGGAACGTAGGGGAGGCGGACACCGGCGTGGATCGTGAAGTAGTCGACTCCCTGCTCGGCCTGTTCGATCAGCGTATCGCGGAAGATTTCCCAGGTCAGTTCCTCGGCCTTGCCGTCGACCTTTTCCAATGCCTGGTAGATCGGCACGGTTCCGATCGGGACGGGGGAATTCCGCAGAATCCACTCCCGCGTTTCATGAATGTTCTTTCCGGTCGAAAGGTCCATCACCGTATCGGCCCCCCAGCGGATGCCCCAGGTCATCTTCTCCACTTCTTCCTCGATCGAACTGGTGACTGCGGAGTTGCCGAGGTTGCAGTTGATCTTCACCAGAAAATTCCGTCCGATAATCATCGGCTCAAGTTCCGGGTGGTTGATGTTTGCCGGGATGATGGCACGTCCCCGTGCCACCTCGTCGCGGACAAATTCCGGCGTGATGATATCGGGAATGACCGCTCCCAATCCCTCACCCCGATTCTGCGGTCTCGTCGGAATTTGTCTCTCACGCCGAAGTTCTTCCAGTTTCATGTTCTCCCGAATGGCAACGAACTCCATCTCCGGCGTGATGATCCCCTGCTTCGCATAGCTCATCTGTGTGACGGATTTGCCCGGAAGGGCGCGGCGGGGTTTGCGGATGTGGCGGAACCGCAGGTCGGCGGTCTTCGGATCATTCATCCGTTCAATGCCGTAGCTGCTGCTGAGTTCATCCAGCACTTCGGTATCTCCACGTTCCTCGATCCACCCGGTCCGCAGTGCCGGCAGTCCTTCCCGCACGTCGATGTCAATTGTCGGATCGGTCCAGGGACCACTGGTGTCGTAGACGGCAACTGACGGATTCCGTTCGGCGCCGAACGAGGCCGGCGTGTCGTCCAGCGTGATCTCCCGCATCGGAACCCGGATATCGGGTCGGCTCCCCTCGACGTAGATTTTTTGCGAACAGGGAAACTGTTCTACCCGTACCTGCTCCGGCAGAGCGTCGGCTTTGCCGTTCCGCTGTGTTCCGTTTGTCTTCATGTTCTTCTCCGGCTTGTATTGCTGTTGATTGATGTGTTCCCTGCCTCATCATGTTCTCCACCACAGGAAGAAAGAAAGGGCAACCGGAACATGCGTCTGAAGTGCCCCTCTTCGTTCTGTCTGCCGTGGTGATCTTTTCGGTGAGCCGGTTACGAATGGAGGGGGAAGATGAAGAAAGGAGTCTGGTCCATGCTTCCCTCCGCCGGTTCTAACCGGATCAGGTTCAAAGGGTGCTTCTCAGTCCGTCTGTTTGTGCGACGGACGCCCCCAGCAGTCGATATGGTTTCCGAGAATGTGTTCTTACGGGGTGATCGTAATGATTCGCGAGTAGATGATTTCAGAGACGGCGACATACGTTCTCCCCGAAACCGATTCGCTTGCCGTTCGGTATTTCGTCACGTTCAGGAGAACCGATCCTGAAACGGCTTCAAGATTGCCGGCTGTGATACTGTAGCTGCCGGTGTTCGGAACGTCGGTGCTGAAGTATGTCGTGCTCCGGTTGTTGTCGGCCGAGGTGATCGAGATCAGCAGACGCTCCTCCGACGATGCGGAACCTCCGGTCCAGACCACCTCCAGTCCGTCCGACTGCTTGACGGTTGCCAGTAATGTCGGCTCCTGCAGCAGGAAATCCTCCGGACTCTCGACCGTGATCCCGAACGCTTCGATGTCGATGCTCCCCTCAACTGAAAAGACGTGATCCGATCCGTCGAACCTGACGTTCGGGATGTTCACCGGAGGAGGAGTACCGGCCGACGAAGAGTAGACGAGTGCTGCGTCCACAATCCGCCACGGAAGGTTATAGCCGTTGACTTCCACGTCTCCCGCATCCAGCCCCTCTTCGCCGAACCTGGCAAAGGCGGACTCAACATCGCTTCCAAGATCCTGCTTGATCAGAAACGTTCCGAGAAGTCCTCCGAGATTGTCGATCTCCGAGAGATCCGGAAGGGGGTGTCCGCTCGATTCGGAATAGATCTCGTTTGGTGTCGGGGCTGTCGGCGCATCCTTGCATGACGACAGGAAGAGGGGGATGAGAATCAGGCAGAAGAGGGCAATATGATTCGGGCACTTGTTCATAGGACTTCGGAACATTCGGACATCGATCGGCAAACGGATGATAAACTTAGGTTTTTCTTCCGGCACTGTCAAACCCGGTCCGGAAAAAACAGGGGTGCTGAAGACGGTTCGGACGAGATTGCGAAGGGGGAGAAGGAGGGGAAAACATCGATTCCGGCCTGCTCCCGGCAGCGGAGTCGGATATCGGGTCATGCGTGATGGAAAACCCCCGTTTTTTGCACCGGATCGAAGACATTTTCATTTGTATCACCCTATTCCGGTTCGATAAAAAACACGTAAAAACCGCCGGGATTTCGTATTTTTGCACGGTTTAAGAGTGATCCTACCGTTTCAATAACGTAATCCATATGTCCTCGTTTTCCGAACGTCTAATTCCGGTCACGCTCGAAGAGGAGATGTCCTCATCCTACCTCGATTATTCGATGTCGGTGATCGTTTCCCGGGCTATTCCCGATGTCCGCGACGGCCTGAAGCCGGTCCATCGGCGCGTCCTTTATTCCATGTACGAACTCGGACTGAGTCCGAACCGGCCCTACAAGAAATCGGCCCGTATCGTCGGTGAGACGATGGGTAAATACCATCCGCACGGCGATCAGGCGATCTACGACTCGCTGGTCCGGATGGCCCAGGACTTCTCGATGCGGCACGAGCTGGTCGACGGGCAGGGGAACTTCGGTTCGGTTGACGGCGATCCGCCGGCAGCCATGCGTTACACCGAAGCCCGATTGACCGCCCCGGCAATCGAGATGTTGCGGGACATCGACAAGAACACGGTCGACTTCGTCCCGAACTTCGACGACTCGCTCCAGCAGCCGGCGGTCCTGCCGGCCAGTCTGCCGAACCTGCTGGTCAACGGTGCCGGAGGTATCGCCGTCGGCATGGCGACCAATATTCCCCCCCACAATCTCGGTGAGGTGGTCGACGGTCTGATAGCGATGACGAAAAATCCGGAGATCACCGTCGACGAGCTGATGAAGTTCGTCAAGGCACCGGACTTCCCGACCGGCGGCATCATCTACGGATATGAAGGAGTAGTTGAGGCTTTCCGGACCGGACGTGGAAAGGTGATTGTCAGGGCGCGCGTCAACACCGAGCAACTGAAAAGCGGCAAGGAACAGTTGGTGGTGACCGAGCTTCCGTACCAGGTGAACAAGGCGAATCTGATCGAGAAGATCGCCGATCTGGTGCGGGACAAGAAGATCGCGGCGGGGGCGGGCGGCTTCGGCGGCTTCCCC
>CBFGQN010000153.1:0-8159 GCA_965650895.1 uncultured Ignavibacteria bacterium
GATACGGTGGTTCCGATGCGGGCACCCGACTACGGTATCCACGACGGTTTCCTCGACAAGTGGAATAACCCGGCCGATATCGCCCTTGCCGAGAGCCTGTGGGTGGGATATCAGGAGATGTACGGAATAATTGAGTCGGTCAAGGAGGGGGAGAGTGTGGCGACTGTCTCGGGGCTTTCCTCTCTCAGTCCGAATCCGGCTTCCGAATCGGTCCGGATTCGCTTCGATCTCCGGCAAAGAGAGCGGGTACGTCTGGAGGTGTATGACCGACAGGGACGTGCCGTCAGGATTATTTCCGAGGGGGTGCTGGAGCCGGGATCGTACCGTGACGAGTGGGAGCTGGTTGACGAATTTCACCGGGATGTCCCTCAGGGAACCTACTTCATCCGACTGGCAGGCGAAAGCTTTACGAGTTCACGTGCCGTTGTTGTACAACGGTAGGAGAGAGAAAAAAGAAGAATGTTGGAAGCCGCTGGAGATCCTGCTCACAAAGTATAGCGATTCTTGCGCATGATCTCACTGCAGGGGTCTCTAACTTCGCAGGTAATGAGTGACGGATTCAAACAGGCGGCGGCGGTCGCACGGAAGGATTTCCGTTCCGAGCTGCGGACCAGGTACTCGCTGAATGCGACCGGGATGTTCGTTGCGGTTGTCGTGACCGTGGTCGTCTTTGCCGTCGGTCGTGAAGAGCTTGGCCCGGCCATTACCGCCGGTTTGCTCTGGATCTGTTTCTTCTTCGCTGCCGTGACCGGTCTGAGTCGTTCGTTTGTTGTGGAGCAGGAGAGGGGAACCATTCTGCTGCTCCGCCTGACGCTCTCCTCCACACCCGTCTATTTCGGAAAGCTGATGTTCAATCTCACCCTGTCGCTGGTGACCAACGGGTTGATTGTTCTCCTCTTTCTGATCTTCATTCCCAATGCGTACGGAGGGGATGTTCCGACACGTGTTGTGGTGGCGTTGCTCCTGAGTCTCGGACTTGCTGCAGCACTGACCATTGTTTCGGCAATTATTGCCCGCGCATCGGCCCGGGGAGCTCTGTCGGCCGTTCTGGCCTTTCCCATCATTCTCCCCCTTGTCGTTCTCGGAGTCGATATGCTCGGTCGGGGGGCTGAAGGAAAATCGCTCGCAGTGATGACGAACGAATTGCTCCTTGTCGGGGCCTACGTGATCATCACCATTGCCCTGAGCTATATTCTCTTTGATTTGCTCTGGAAAGAATAAAGGTTATGCCATGAAGATTGTAATGGGAATCGCCATCGTTGCCGGAATCGTCCTCGGCTTTGTGCCGGGGGGACTTGCCGGACGGAAGCCGGCCTGGTGGCGGTGGCTGACCATGGCCTCGATGGTTCTGCTGGTCTTCCTTGCCTTCTGGTTGCCGACCGGCGGATCGTTCGGCGGCGCGGCAATGGTGGAGGTTGGCCGGGGTGAGGGGGCGTATGTTCCGGTTCTGATGGAGATTACCGGGACTGAAGGGACCACCATCGTCGGCAGAGATATGACCGGCAAGGAAAAGAGTGTGGACGTTTCGGCGCTGGATGAGGAAGACCGGGCCGACCTTGCCGTAGGGGAACGAGGAATCCTTTCAGTGAAGAGAGAGCCGGCCTCCGACAGGTATCAGGCGCGGAGCATCGTCAGGATGAATCCGGTTGTCGCTCTTCCGCTGCTTCCTGCGCTTGAGGAACGGGCCCGCAATCTCTACTTTCATGTACCCAGTGCCTGGTTTGCCGAGTTGGCCTGGCTGATTGCCGTCGTCTTTGCTATCCGGTATCTGATGAAAAGGGATGTCGAAGAAGATGTCAAGGCAACTGCCGCGGCTACAGTGGGGGCGCTCTTCTGTGTGCTGGCAACGGTCACCGGCTCCATCTGGGCCAAGTTCAACTGGGGATCGTTCTGGAACTGGGACCCGCGACAGGTCTCGATCTTTATTGTTCTGGTGATCTACGGTGCCTGGTTTGCCCTCCGTTCGGCAATATCATCGGCCGAACTCCGGGCGCGCATTTCATCGGTTTACCTGATCCTTCTCGTTCTTCCGGTCACATTCTTCATCTTTGTCTATCCGCGCATCATGCCGGGACTCCATCCCGGAGCCGAGGGGAGCGGGACGATCGGTCCGGTGATCGATCCGGCGGAAATCTGGCTGAACCCGACAAAGGAGGCGCTCTTCTCCCTTGCCTTCTTTGCCTTCTCACTCCTGTTTTTCTGGATGGTCAACCTCTCGGCCCGTCTGAGGCTTCTGGGGTTGAGAGCCTCACGTGGAGCCGAGCCGGAGGCCGTAACGTCACGTCAAGGCCCGACGGTTCAGGCAATCGATCGGGGGGCGACTCGTCAGGACTGAGGTTTGCGCGGCGAGGGTTGAAATCGGGCTTCAGGATTTTCAGGACTACTATAACATTTGCCGAACCATGGACTTCTTTGTCGAAAATTCAATTTACGTCACGCTTGTCATCGCCGGTGTGATTCTGTTGGGAATCCTTTTCTATCTGAACAGAATTGACGCACGGCTCAGAAAGCTTGAAGGAGAAAAGCATTCATGAAACCGAAATATCTTGCGGGAGCCGTCATCGGCATCGGCCTTGTTGTTGTGGCCGTTCTCTTTGCGGTGAACAGCCAGCAGGTCTATGTCCTCTTTACCACCGCCGTCGAATCCGGGGGACAGGTGCAGGTCCGTGGAACATGGGTCAAGGAGAAGGGATCGGAATACAATGCCGATGAAAATCTGTTCCGGTTCACCCTGCGGGATGAGGCCGGAGGAGAGATGGAGGTTCACTATCACGGCGCGAAGCCGAACAATTTCGAACTGGCCGAGGAGGTTGTGGTTGGCGGTCGGGTAAATGATGGAATCTTTGCGGCCACCAGCGTTCTGACGAAGTGTCCCTCGAAATACGAGGCCGACAGCATCAGCACGCATGGAAACGGCGGCTATTGACGATAATTTTTTGGTTGCATGAAAAGACGATACTGGTATCTGGCCTCACTGGTCGTGTTTGTTCCTCTGGTCCTCTGGTATGCGGGGCAATTCTCCGACCTGCCCGACCTTACCTTTGCACAGGCAAGTATGGAAGATGACCACACCAAACGGGTGATGGTCACCGGCGAACTTGTGGCCGACGGGGGAATCAACGGAGCGGAGGAAGGCATGACCTTCTACCTGAAAGATTCCGAAGGAAAAAGGGAGCGGGTCTTCTATGAAGGGAAATCGGACTTCACTGAGGAAGATCTGACCTCGGCTTCAAGCATCTCGGCCATCGGCCACATGTGCAGCGACGGACAGGGGCCGAGATTCCATGCGAAGCAGTTGCATCTGGAGTAGAGTTGATAGAGAGAGGAGTTTATAGAGTTCTTTGAGTGGGGGAGAGTGGCAGAGAGTGTG
This sequence comes from uncultured Ignavibacteria bacterium, assembly GCA_965650895.1. Classification (GTDB taxonomy): domain Bacteria; phylum Bacteroidota; class Ignavibacteria; order OLB7; family OLB7; genus JAGWAZ01. Next base: position 3,371 of record CBFGQN010000153.1, read on the forward strand.
AGAGTGAATGAGTATGTGAGTTGATAGAGAGAGGAGTTCGTAGAGTTCTTTGAGTGGGGGAGAGTGTGTATGTGGGAAGAGTTGAAAGCCAACTGCTGAAGGCTGCAAGCTGATTGCCAATTGCTCACGCAAAGGACGCAAAGAGCGAAGGCGCAAAGCTTCTCACGCATAGCCGATTGCTCAAAGCTCAAAGCTCAAAGCTGACGGCTCATAGCTGAAGGCTGAAGGCTCAAAGCTGATCGCTCATAGCTGACAACTCACCCCTTTTGAATTTTTCATTTTTAATTTTGCATTGAATTTATGGCCGGTCACATCGGCTCGTTTCTTATTGCACTCGGTTTTTCGGCGGGATTGATCTCCGGGATCAGTTATCTCCGATCGATCCGGTCCTCGGGAAGTACTTCGGAGACATCGTTGAACATCGCCCGCGGCGGATTCTACGTGATGGTCTTTGCCGTCATGTTCGCCTCGGCGATTCTGATGTATCTGATTCTGAACCACCGGTTCGAATACCACTATGTCTGGGCCCACTCCTCGATGAACCTTGCCCGACCGTTTCTGGTTGCGGCATTCTATTCGGGGCAGGAAGGGAGCTTCATGCTCTGGACGCTGCTGACGGCCCTGATCGGTGTCTTCGTTCTGGGTTACGCCCAACGGTATCGCTACGAAGCCGAAGCGATGTCGGTCTATATGCTGGTGGTGGTGCTGTTGCTGCTGATTCTCGTCGTCGATTCTCCGTTCCACACGATCTTTGCGGCCTTCCCCGACCAGGCCCTTCCGGCAGATTTCGTTCCGAAGGATGGACGGGGTCTCAACCCGCAGCTCGAGAACCTCTGGATCACGATTCATCCGCCGATTCTCTTCACCGGTTTTGCCGCGATGACCGTTCCTTTTGTTTTTGCCATTGCCGGACTGATTCGCCGTGACTATCAGCGATGGATTTCCGTGGCCCTCCCCTGGACTCTTTTTGCGTCGATGGTTCTCGGGTTCGGCATCATGCTCGGCGGGTGGTGGGCCTACGAAACGCTCGGATGGGGAGGCTACTGGGCTTGGGATCCGGTGGAGAACTCGTCGCTGATTCCATGGCTGATCTGCGTTGCGCTGGTTCACACGATGATCGTTCAGAAGCGGACCGGTATCGTGGAGCGGGGGGTGACCAGAAAGATCGGCGGGCTTGTCCGGACGAACTTTGTGCTGGCCGTCTGTGCCTTCTCCGGTATTCTCTATTCCACCTTCCTGACCCGTTCCGGGGTGTTGGAGGATACCTCCGTCCACAGCTTCGTTACGCCGGGAAATTTTGTCTATGGCGTTCTCCTTGCAATCCTTCTGACGTTCTTTCTGGCAGGTATCACCGCTCTCTTCTTCCGCTGGCGCGATCTCTCGACCCGGACGCTGGAGCTGCGGACGATGTCGCGCGAGAACTGGCTCGGAATCGGTTCGGCGATTCTCCTGGCCTCGGCATTTATTGTCCTGGTCGGAACCAGCTGGCCGATCCTGATGCCTCTGATCGGCAATCCGAAGGCCAAGATCGATATGTCGTTCTACAACAACACGCATATCTGGCTCGGACTTGCCATCGTTCTGGTCAATGCCCTGAGCATTGCATTGAAATGGAAGAACACGTCGGGGCAGGAGTTGAAGAAGAGCCTGAGCCTCTCGGTTCCGATCGCTCTGGTTGCCACGTTTCTCGTTGTCCTTCTCGGCGGCGTCACCGATCCGGTCTTTGTTCTGTTGATGTTCGGTGCCCTTCTGGCCCTTACCATCAACACGATCGAAGCGGTGCGTTATCTCCGGGCCAACTGGCGGATGGCCGGGGCGTATGTCGCCCATGCCGGACTTGCCTTTCTGGTGGTCGGAATAATTTTCACCTCGCGCTACAGTCTGACCGAACACATTCAGCTTGTTGAAGGGGAGACCAAAGAGGTCTTCGGCTACAACGCGTCGTTTATCGGTCGTGATACGATCGAGCGCGAGAAGCGGGATCGGGAAAAATTCGAGTTCAAGATCAGACTGGAGAAGGGGGGAGAAGAGCAGATTGTCCGTCCGGTGATTTTCTGGAGCGATTTCAATCAACGGGAACAGGCATTCCTTGAGCCAGGCATTGTCTATTCGCCGACAAGGGATCTCTATATTTCTCCGAAGTCCCTCGAAGGGGTCGGGGGTGACCCGACGGCGGTGCTTGCAAAGGGAGAGAAGACGCCGGTCCCGCAGGATTCCTCGGTAATCGTTCGTTTCGAGAAATTCGACATGAGTCGGGCACAGTCCGAAGGGCTTCAGGGGGCGGTGCTGGATATTCAGCGACCGGATACCTCCTTCTACTTCACGATCTATCGTCAGCTTGACGGGCGCTATGGGATGAACCCGATTCCGGGAAGCAATCTTTCGCTCGGTTTTGCCGAGCTGATCGTTGATCAGGAAGAGTTGGCCGAATCGAAAGCCCGGATCCGTTTTGCATCATCGGATCATCCTTCGCCACCGGAAAAACAGGCTATCGCTCTGGAAGTCTCGATCAAGCCCTTTATCTCTCTTGTCTGGGGAGGAGTGATTGTCATGGTTTTCGGTTTCTTCCTGTCGATTCTCCGGCGCCGAAGAGAACTGGAGGCGGCCGAAGCGTTTTTGCCCGTCGGGGAGGTCGAGGAGGACAAAGGAGACCGGAAAGGGGACCAGGAGGATGAGGATGGAGGGGAGACCGCAATCGGGGCGGATGTGGAGAGGGGGGAAGGAGAACCGAAAAAAGAGCCGGATTCCGTAAGTTGACACATGGTTGGATTGAACGTATAGGGAAAGAAGCGAAATGATTATGGAAAAGAGCAGGGGGGCGATGACGATAGCCCCTGCAAAGGAGATCCACGAAGAGGATCGGTTGTTGTCGCCCGAACAGCGGCAGTATGCCCACGACATGTTCTCGAAGTATCTGGCCAAGGAAGGACTCCGGATTACTTCGGAGCGCTTCAAGGTCCTTGAGGCGGTGCTGGACATGAAAGGGCATTTCAACGCCGATGAACTCTACGCGGCGATGGTGATGAACAAATCGCGGACAAGTCGCGCCACCGTCTACTCGACGCTGGAGTTGCTTGAGAAGAGCGAGATCATCTTCCGTCACAACTTCCGGAGCGATTGCAACTATTACGAAGTCCGGTTCGACGAGCCGCATCACGACCATCTGATCTGCGTCAGTTGCGGACACATTTCCGAGTTCGTCCTGCCGCAGTTGATGGATATCCGCAAACAGGTGGCCGAGACTGCCGGTCTGAAGGTTGTCGATCATTCCTTCCAGGTCTTCGCCGAATGTGATAACCCGAAGGATTGTCCCCACAACAAGTGAGTCATCGGAGCAAATCTCTCACACAGCACTGAAACGAAAGCAACAGGTCATGTTCAGCAAACAGGTTTGGCACGACAGGAAGCATCAGGCAGAAGTCTTCGTGAACGAGGAGGGAGTCGTCAGCGGGGCGATCATCTCGTTCCGCAAGGGGATCTGTCTGGTCAACCCACGTCCCGAAATTCTGATCGCCCTTTACCAGGAGGCGAAGATCAAGCGTATCCTCTCGATCAATGCCGTGGTTCTGACCGACAGTTCGCCGGAATTTGTCCGTGGACTCTGTACGCTGATCAGCTATTCGCGTGAGTTGCGGAGACGGAAACCGCTGGATATCTTCGTGACCGCCGAGGGGAGACGCTCGCCGATGTTCGTCAATTCCTGCTGTGCCCAGTTGATGACGCGCCAGAGTCTGTTCGATCTGGACATTCATGCTGTGCCGACCGGTAAAACCTTTTCTGTGGGAGAGGGAGAGCTGCGCTTCCATTCCCTCCGGTATCCGAACACGATCGGCAACCCGATGCTGGAGGTGATGACAACGGAGCGGACCATCCACTTCTATGATGAATCCTGCACCGAAGAACTTGATTCGTACGATCACCTTCCGGAGTCGGTTCCCGATATTGTGATCCGCTCGGTCCAGCTTTCGCAGTATCGTCAGATCCTGAAGCCGGAACAGCGGATTGTTCGTGCATCGTGAACCTGCGGGAAGTTGCGAATGACGATTTTCGATTGTCGAATGAGGAAGGCGTAACGGCGAACTCGTCAATCGAAAATCGCAAATTGAACTTCTCTCTGTGTTTCGCACCTCTCAGCAGATGCCCGGCAACTCTCAATATGGCGAGGGATTGAGAATCCGTTCTTCGATCTGAACCTTGCCTCCGCACCACTCGGCCAGTCCTCGTCGGACAATCCAGTACCACTTGTCTTTCTCTCCGGCACTCACATCGTTGAGAACAATCTCTTGGTCTTTTTCTTCGGCGTCGGTTGCGCTCTGCTCCTGATAGGCCTTTGCCTTGATCGTATCGTTCACGATGCGGAATGCCCGGTAATTCCTCAGTTGATACTTACCGTCTTCAGAAGCATGCTCAATTCATCAAAAATCTCCTGATCGGATCTGGACGGGCACTCGAACCGGTGGGAGTAGTAGGGGGACGTACAGCCGACAAGCGTTGAAAGAAAGGCTGCTGTGACGATCACGATACGGTAGTGCATCAGCATAAAGCCTCAAAACGGGTCGTGTGAAGGATAAGAGTGAGGCAATCTATAAAAAACACCATAAAAAAAGCATCCGGGTAGTCCAAATCCGGATGCTCTTTTGGCCTGAAAACGTTGAGAGAGAATATCAGGCTGACTAAAGTTGTTGCACCAAGTATACACATAACTACACTTTCTGCAACATGGTTCCCGAAAAAAAACATCAGACATGAGAATGTCGAATTTCGATTGTTGATTTTCGAATGAGGGGGA
>CBFGQN010000154.1:0-8147 GCA_965650895.1 uncultured Ignavibacteria bacterium
TTCACTCTCCGGACGGCTTCTCTATCATGCTGAATATAGTATACATCTTCTGGTGCATTGCAGTGTTAGCGTTCGGTGCCACCACACTCTACTCTCAATCAGAAAGGCCCGTGTGGCAGAAGACATCGTCCGAGCATGCCGGTCATCTGTGGATTGATCTCAAGTGCGTCGACTCTCAGCATTGTTTGATTTCCGCCTGGGCCGGCATCGGTATCAGGACCTATCTCCTCCTGTCGACGGATGGTGGAGCATCCTGGACATCCCCCTACACCGAGAATCGGAATGATCCGAACTCAGGTCGGCGATTCCCCTTGCTGCTCTCCAACATTGCCTGGCCCGTACCGGAACTTGCGATTGTCGCTGCCGACAGCGGATATATCCTCCGCTCCCTTGATACCGGAAAGACATGGGAACAAGTGCAAACTTATACGATTTCGGATACCAGCACTTTCTTCACTGTCTCATCCGAACTCGCACAAATCTCGATGTATAACAAGAAGCACGGTATCCTGATGCTGCCGTTGACTTCCCTCAGCAGGAACCACTTTATCATTCTGTCCACACAGGATGGGGGAGTATCATGGCGGCAGACGGAAACATCACCCGTACCGGATGCGTGGACCTACGGCAGGATATGGAAAGCCGCCTGTGTAGACTCCAACAGATATGTGTGCGTTATCGATGATGCCCCGAAAGCGAATCCGATGATTGCCGTGACATCGGACCGGGGCAGGACATGGCGCCGCATGCCGCTCCCTGAAACACCTTTGGGCACTCTTGAGAAATTCAACTTCCAGTTTTTTGATGAACGGGAAGGATACCTGGCCGCCGTCGACTTTGCAGATGACTGGCTTTCCTATTTCGCCCGCACAACGGATGGGGGGGAGACCTGGGAGATGCTTCATCATGATCAGATCGAAAACGAATTCGGGGGGTTATCCTCCATCTCGTTTCTTGATCCTCTGGAAGGCATCGCCGCTTCCAACGGTTCCGTTGTCAGAACCGATGATGGAGGAAGAAGCTGGAAGCGGGATTCGGTAGAGGGATGGCAACCATCCACAACCGCCGGAGGCAAAATTCAATTCCTGACGGAACGGCGAGGTCTCCTGGCAGAAAGCAATGGGAACTTATACGTGTGGGATGCCGGACTATCGGGTCTGGCAGAGCGGAGCGGAACCCGTGAACTTGATTGCAGCGTCCTTTCTTCCCGACATACGGATGGGCTTGAACTTGCCGTCGTTCATCCGAAGCCCGATGCTCTGCGGATGGAGCTATGGGATGCTGCCGGACACCTGATTCTTGAACAACAGACCGAACTCCTGACGGCCGGGAGACACGTCATTCGATTTGATTTGCCGAATATTCCTTCAGGAATCTACGTTGTCCGTATCAGCTCCGGGAATCTGAGTACAAGCTTTCCGCTTCCCGTCTACTGACCGTAGACAGTGACGTTTTTTTCCTACTTCGGTCTTACAAAAGTGGGGGTTCAGAGGTGATGGGAGCGCATAGTGGTTCAAGGACCCAGCAGTGCATCATTGATGAGAGAACAACCACAAAAACACTAAGAGCACAAAGAATCACCAAGGGGTATTCTTTCTTTCTCTCTATCATAGATATTTTTCAGGCACCGACTCTATAAGGAGAAACCCCATCACCCCGTGATCCCGTTCTCCTCTACAATCATATCATCGTACGTCCGCAGTCCCGTCCGCTCCAGCAATTCCTTGACCATGAACTCCTTGTGGTTCGGCGGCATGATGTAGAGTCCGGCGATCTTCTCCGGCATCCGGCCGATGCTTTCGATGAACTCCACGGTCACGTTTACTCCCTCGGCCACCGGTTCGTCGGCCTTTCTCAGGCGTTCCTGGATTGCGTCGGGGATCGTCATGCCGGGGACTTCATGATGGAGGAACTCGGCGTGGCGGGCACCGCTCAGCAGACTCAGTCCCAGCATGATCCGGATCGGAATATGTTCGATCCGCTCAAGGAACCGGTGGAGCGTTTCGGCGTCGAAGACCGGTTGTGTGAAGGCGACCTCGGCCCCCTCTTCGGCCTTCCGCTCAAGCCGCACGATCTCCCGCTCCATATCCTCGGCAACCGGATTGACCGCACAGGCAATGGTGAAGCGAGTCGGTCCGCCGATCGGATTGCCCACAAGATCCAGCCCTTCGTTCATCCTCTTCAACGCCCGGACCAGCCCCACCGCATCGACGTCGTAGACCGAGGTGGCATATGGATAGTCGCCGATATGGGTCGGATCGCCGGTGACCGCAAGGATGGTGCGAAGTCCGAGAGAGTGGGCGCCGAGCAGTTCGGCCTGCAATCCCACCATATTCCTGTCACGACAGGCAAGGTGGGTGATACATTCGATGCCGACCCGTTCTGCGACCAGATGACTGATGGTGATCGGACTGATCCGCAACCGGGCGCGGGCGCCGTCGAAGATGTTGATCGCATCGACCCCGATCCCCTTGAAGTAGGCCGCCTCCTCGAAGACCCCGCTCATATCGAGTCCGCGCGGGATGCCGACCTCGGCGGTGACCAGGAACTCCTTTCCGAGCCTCGCGCCGAACTGTCCCGATTCCGGTTCGGGTCGCGATTCTCCTGTCTGTTGCTTGCGGGATTTCGGCTTGATCTCCGGATTCCCCACCTGCATCGACGAGACGGCCCGACTGATCGCCCGGACATGTTCCGGCACTCCCCCTCCGTCGGCACCGACGATCGTCACGCCACTCTCCACCAGCGCGGCCACCGAGCGGGCAACGTATTCCGTTGTCGCGTTGTAGATCGGGAGACCGTCAACCAGTGTCGGCGTTCCGATGTCGGGCTGTGCCGAGAGGACCCCCCCGGTTGCGCTGCGGAGCGCACGGACGATGCTCCTCATGCGCTGCGGACCGACCGTTCCGTTCGAGCCGATTGCCGCCACGTCGTGCGCTTCCAGACGGCGGGCGATGTCGCGCGGATATTCCGAGGCGAGAACGGAGCCGTCTTCGGGGAATGTTTTCTGTGCGATGATCGGAATGTCCGCCGAAACGTGGCGCGCCGCCTTCAGGGCAATCTCCAGATCGTCAATGTCGATAAAGGACTTCAGGATCAGCAGATCGCACCCGCCGTCGAGAAGGGCATGAATCTGTGCGGTGTACGCCTCACGCGCCTCCTCCGGCTTCAACTGGCCGACCGGCGCAAAGAACTTGCCGACCGGACCGACAACCCCGGCCACGTATGCTTTGCCGATGGCGGCGGTCCGGGCAAGCCAGACTCCCTTGCGGTTGATCTCGTAGACCTTGTCGTCCAGTTTGTAAGGGGCAAGGGTCAGGGCGTTTCCACCGGCCGTGTTCGACTGGATGATCTCCGCACCGGCATCGATAAAGAGGCCGTGCAGCCGCTCGATCAGCAACGGATTTTTCAGATTATAGATCTCGATCGGATACTCATTATATCCTTCGGCCCGCAAGGCCGCGTCCATCGAGCCGTCGATCACGATCGGGCGGCCGGAACCGAGCCGCTCCCTGAAGTCGGTCATTGTTCTTCTGCGAATGATTGGAAAGAAGTGAAGTTACGGAAGGTTCGGCGCGGGACAAGTCACGAAACGTCCCGAAGAGAAGGGGGATGAGGGGGTCGGCACAGCGGCTTATTGCCCCAGATTGTCCCGAACATATTCGAACAGGCGCTGACGTTCCGCCGAATCGATCTCCGGATACTCCGGCATGGTCCCCGGCCCGGTATTCAACGCAGTCTCGAACTTGTCCTGCATGGCAAATCCCCGGATATCGGTGATCTCCTCGGTCACCGGCTCTCCGTCGATGCCGTGACAGCTTGCGCATTGGCACCGGTAGATTTCCATGCCGGAGAGAGAGGTCAGATCGTCGCAGTCCAGTTCCACCGGACGGACGATCGTCGCCTCGGGGGAGGGATCGAGAAGGCTGCATGCGCTGAACAGAACGGCAAAGCCGAATAATCCGAGAGCGCCGGTCAGAGCGGCATAGCGAAGGTTACGATAGATCATTCTTCCTTTATCAGCTTACGTTTACGCGATACGTCGTCAATCCGTTCAATCCGTCGCGCCCCGTTGTGTCGGTGTCCGGCTGGAAGTTCCCCTCCGTGTCGAAGGCGCGGATGGCAATCGTGTGTTCACCCCGCCCCGCCTCCCACTGGAACCGCCACGGAGTCCAGACGGCACGGAACGGATATTCTTCCCCTTCCATAAGCTGCACGATATTCGGCGGCAGATTCGGGGTCAGCTCATCCGGCGGCACAAGCTCCGCCTCCTCGGGCGCCCCACCGTCGATACTGATCTCCACCTTTTCGATCGGGGCCCTGCCGCTGACGGCAAAACCGAAGATCATTGACGGTCCTGCGGAGACCTGAACCATGTCGAACAGACTTGTCGCGCGGCTGTTGACCGCCATGATCCCTTCATCGGAAAATCCCTGCTCCGGATATGTGCCGAAGCCGTCAAAGTTCTCGATGGGAATGTTGACGGCCTGGACTTCCGTCAGCCACTTCACGTTCATGTAGCCGTAACCCTCCTGAATAATCAGGCGGACCGGGAAGCCGTGCTGTGCCGGAAGAGATTCACCGTTCATTTTATAGACCAGAAGAGGTTCTATCAATCCCATACTTTCGGCTTCGGTGATCCGCTCCACTGGAATCTTGTTGGTGAATTTGTCGGCCGCCGTCAGAATCAATGTCTGCACGGTTGCAAGGTCCACGGCCTCCACCACGCGCCGCAACGGAACACCGGTCCAGTAGGCGTTGCCGGTATATCCGGTAGGAGAAACCCGAACCGTCCCCTGCAGAACGCACTCGATGGTCTTCAACATTGTGATCTCCTCTCCCCCCGCCGCTATATCCATCAGGTCACTGAAGGTCAGGGTAGCGACCGTGGCATTCTGTTTTTTCACCACCAGCGACCAGTCGCTTTCGGTGTTGAAGACCGGTTGCGTCCATCCGGGAATTCCTCCCTCGCCGCCGTTCTGCAGAAAGAACTGACTGGTGGGCGTCACGAACGGTTCGGCTTTCGGCTCAACCAGGGGCGTCACCAGATGCCCCTCGCATCCCTGAACCAGAGGAAGGATGAAGACGCCGGCGATACCGGTTCCGGAAAGCTTGAGGAAATTTCTGCGATCGATATTCATAAATAGATTGTCGGCGTTGAGCTATACGTTGCAAGTCGGAAAGAACGACCGGTCGCAACGGTCGATTACCTTCGATATTCTCTACTCTTTCTTCTCCTTCTTCCCGAAAAGGAATCCCTGCCAGGAAATTCCGATAAAGATGTCCAGACTGTTCGCCGTCTTCTTGCCGAGAGGTGTTGCGTAGATGTCGGCACTGATGGCGATGTCCTTCCAGACCGATGCGGCAAGTCCTCCCCCCACTTTCAGGTACTGTTCGGTCTCCGGCGGATGGACCACATCGAAGTCATTGTCATCCGAGCGCGTGGTCGTCAGATAACGAATGTTCCCCTTGACGAGCAACCGCTTGAACAACGTATATCCCGCCTCCGCCTCGGCAGTAACGACGTCGGCATATTCCGGCTTGAACTCTTCGGAGGGATCGTCGAGCGTGGAGAGACCGTAGATCCCGGGACGCATCCTGTAGCCGAGCGTCGCCGTGGCATACGCCGGCACCGGGTAGAATGAGACGCCGTACTCGGCGGCAAGGGAGAAGTTGACGTTGCCGTTCCCCAGAGGAGGGGTCAGATCACGTGTGTATCCCGTCGGCAACGTGATGCCCGCCCGTCCGGAGAGAACGTGAGGGCCGGAACTGAGGAAACGATAACGGGCCGACAGGCCGATATCCCCCAGCCCCTGGGTCCTCCGTTCTTCAAGAGGAGTGGTAATGATCGAGCGTTTCAGTCCGGCATCGGCGATAAGCGTCAGATCGCTTGTGATGCCGTGTTCAAGGTAGAGGTAAAGTCCACGGTCGGCCAGCGGATAGTCCCGCACCGTCGCCCCGCCGTTGTCGGTCGGGAATTTCGTCTCTCCGTCGAACCGGTAGACCGTATTGGAGGATGAGGTGCCGTAGGTGATCTTGATGAACGATCGCCCTTTTTCCTGCGGCCACCCTCCGGCAACGAGAAAAACCGGAGATGATAGCAGAAGAAGCAAAGGGGTGAGAAAGAACGCAAACGATACTCTCATTGCAGCCATAGTCTGTGAAATAGAAAAATCTGTCGGAACAAAGAACCCGAAATCGGAGAAGATGTTACTGTGTGGGGTGAGCTTTGAGCTGTCAGCTGTGAGCTGTGAGCTTTCAGCTTGAGTTGTCAGCTATGAGCTTTGAGGTGTCCGGGAACGTATCGGGAAGGGGGAGGTTGGGACGCCGGCATTTTCTTCGCGTCTTTTCTTCTTTGCGCCTTTTGCGTGAGGAAAAAACACGATTGACGAATTACCCGATCCGCCATACTTTTGCCCACTATCTATCCACACTGAATTTTCATCAAACAAACAGCATCATGATATCCCGCGAACACCTGCTCGAAGCTATTCTGCACGAAATTAACGTCTGCAAGCACCTTTTCACGAAAGTCCCGGAAGGCGAGTTCGACTACCGTCCGTCGGAGAAACAGCGTTCGACGCTGGAACTGCTCCGCTATCTGGCCACTTGCGCCATAGGACCGATCGAATCGATGGTCGGGGAAGACTGGAACGTCTACACAAAACGGGAAGAAGAGATTGCCGAGATGGAGCCCGAGGCGTTTCCCGCAGTAATGGACCGGCAGGCCGAGGCGGTCCGCGAAGCGTTCGGGAAAATCAGTGATGATGATCTGCTGCACAAGTCCGTCCGGGCACCCGGAGTGGGCGAGACCCTTCTTGGAACGGCGATCATGCGGACTTCCTATGCCTGGCTGGTCGCTTATCGCCACGAGTTGTTCATGCGGGCGAAGGCCGGGGGAAATCACGCTATCGGTACGGCAAACAACTGGGCCGGGATCGACTGGAGGCCGAAGGAAGAGGAGAAGAGGGAGGGGTGAGTTATGAGCTTTGAGCAGTCAGCTTTGAGCTTTGAGGGGTCAGATTTGGGCTTGAGCAGTCAGCTTTGAGCTTTGAGGGGTCAGCTTTGGGCTTTGAGGGGTCAGAATTCAGCAATGAGTTTTCAGCGGTTGGGAGTGGGATGCAAGTGGGGAGATTTTGGGAATTCATTTCTATCTTTTCGTCGATCCGGTTTTCAATTTCATGAATGCACGTTTATGTCCAGATTACTGATTGCGTACCTGTCGGGGATCATCCTGCTGCTTGTGCTGGGCGGATGCGACGTGCATGAAAAAGAGGGGGCACAACCGGAAGAGGCCAGGAAACTTCCACGGTCACTGTCCGATACGGCATCCTCTACGGGAGATACGACTTCAGGGAATTTTCGCTCTCCTCACACCCACTCGGTTCCTCTCGGCGATGTGGACGGGAACAACAGGCCGGATACCGCTACGGTTATCTGTCCCCGCGTCGATGACGGGATGGAATGTGAGGGGGGATGCATCACCCGCATTTCCTTTTCCTCACCCTCGATCCCTGCACTGATCGACTCGATGTCGATCGGCGGCATCGTCGCCGATGCCGGAGATGCCGACGGGAACGGGACGGACGACATCCTGTTCCTTCCCGACTGGCCGACGAGCTGCTGGATCGGGATGACGCTGTACGGATTGCGCGATAACGAGTGGAAGGTGCTGGCGGGCGGTTCGTACTACCGCTGCAATGAGGATCCGTACAATCAAGACAGTCTTGCGCAACGCATTCGCCATATTGAACCGGGAGTGTTTGAGTTGATGCAGGATACGCTCGACGAAGGAGAGGGGGGCATCGTCAGGGCAGCGGTCCGGTTCGATCTCCGCTCAGGACTCCCCGCAACGCAAACAGATCATTCAGACTAATCACAATGGCATACGACGTTTCCGACTTCAGAACTGACGTACTTGAAAAGAGCAGGGAGATTCCGGTCCTGGTCGACTTCTGGGCCGCCTGGTGCGGTCCGTGCCGCACGCTCGGTCCGGTGCTGGAACTACTGGCCGAAGAAGAGGAAGCCTACGCCGAGCCCCGGTGGCGACTGGCGAAGGTCGACACGGAACGTTTTCCCGAAGTGGCGGGGAACTACGGTGTCCGGGGTATCCCGAACGTCAAGCTCTTTGTCGACGGCGAGGTAGTCGA
>CBFGQN010000155.1:0-8138 GCA_965650895.1 uncultured Ignavibacteria bacterium
ACTCGCCCGGCAATGCCTCCAGCAGCTTTGCAATGCCGGAGTGGAGCGGAGAACCGAGGGGAGTCGGCCCGAGAGAAGACTGGGCCGCCTGGGCCGCAATCGCCAGCGCCAGTATCTCCTGATCGCTCAGGTTCACCTTCATGCCGGTTTCGCGACGATCTTCCGGTATGAAGACAATGTTCTTCCGTCCATCCTTGTCGAAGGCGAGGGGAGTCCCTTCATTCCGTGCATGCTCGATCAGTCGTTGAATCGTGCGTGCCGAACATCCCAGGCGTTGGGCGAATTCCTCATAGGTGAGGGCCTCCCCCTGATGCAGCATGGTCAGGAATTGTTCGTAGCCACCGGTCCGTCTGGTCATGAGAGTCCGGAAAATGGTGAATGGGACGTTGGATACAGCCTGCATGAAGTCTGAAAAAGATAGAAAAACTCTTTCTGTGATCCTATATACTCCCCGAAAAAGTCCGGTGGTCAGTCCTCCGAAGCGAAAAACAGCCAGAGTCGCTTCTGCTCCTGAATTGTTCTGATCAGCTTCCATCCGCGAACGTACTGTTCGGCGAGGATTTTCTCCAGTACGTCCGGATCGAGCGTACCCGGAAAAAGACCGATTCTGACCGTGAAGAAGGTGTGGTTGTACATGCTCCGTTCCGTTTGTTCAAGCCGGGTCGATTGCTGCGGACAAAGGTAGGAAGAGGAGGGGGGGAAGTATGACGGGAGGTGTCGTGGGAAGAAGTCGGGAGTTGAGAGTCGGGAGTCGAGGGGTGGGACAGCCCTTTGCGTCTTTGCTCTTCGCGTCCGCCGCGGCGGATTGCGTGAGATCGGATTCACCACAAAGACACAAAGCGCACAAAGAGACCACCAAGGTCATTCCGACTTCGTCAATCGTAAATCGACATTCGCACTTATTCCCCGCCCGGTTTCCACCCGAGCGCCCGTGCCAGCTCTTCGGCTTCGAGGGCTTTCTTGTGCGTCGGGAAGCGGAAGAAGAAGTCGCGGAAGGCTTCGCGGGCCTGGTCGATGCGGCCGGTTCCCTGGACTGCCGTGGCCACCAGAAAGAGTGCGTCGGGTGAGTCTGCGTTGAGCGTCAGGGCGTAGTTGAGCGATTCGAGGGCATCGTCGTAATCTCCCACCAGACATTGTGCCTCGCCGAGTTTGATCCAGGGTTCGGCGGTGAAGGGCTGCAACTCCGCCCAGGCGCGGTAGCTTTCAATCGACTCCACACGACGACCGATCCGGTAGAGGAGTTCGGCCCGTTGGAAGTGGGCCTGGGCGTTTCGCGGATTGCAGGTGATGGCCGAATCAAGATAGAGAAGAGCCGTGTCGTGCTGATACAGCATGTCGTAGGCTTCGGCCAGAACGGTCAGTGCGCGGACATAACAGGGCTCGATCCGGATGGCCGATTGCAGAGGGGGGAGGGCCTCTTCCACAAGTCCGTTGTTCAATCGGGCGTCGGCAAGGGCGAACTGCGATTGCGGGTAGCCGGGGACGTGCCGTGCGGCCATCGACGCAAAGAGGAGTTCGTTGTCGAAGTCTCCCCGCTTTTTGCAGATCTCTATCAGATGAAGCCAGGCGTCAAGATTGGCCGAATCGATCCGGGTCTCCCTGTGCAACGAATCCCACGCCATATCCTGCGCCGTATAGCTTGAATCGAGTTTGTCGTAGGTCGGCCACTGCTGCTGCGCCGGAAGCTTCGTGAAAAAGCCGCCGATCAGCAAAAGCATTGCACCTATCGCAACAGGATGTACTGATGTTCGTTTGCCCATTGAACCAATCGCCTGATTATGCCTATTCTTGCAGATGACCGTAAAGTATAGAGTTGAAGCCGATCACTCAAGTCTCCGGATGCAGTGACACGAAAAATCATAGTGGGCGTTGCCGCCCTGTTTATTCTTTTCCTTTGTTATCTCGGTATTCGCTTCTGGCATGATACGTCGCCGGAGGCTTCGGATCAGGATGTGGTGACGATTCATATCCCGAAGGGGGCCGGGTTCGGCCAGATCATGGATACGCTCTCGAATGCCGGGCTTATCGACGATCAGGTCTCGTTCCGATTGATTGCCACGGCGACCGGTGCGGACGATGAGTTGAAGAGCGGGACCTACAAGTTCCAGCGGGGTATCTCCCAGGCCCGCCTCCTGAAGGCCCTGCGTGAAGGACATTCCTCGCTCCGCGTGAAAGTGACCTTCCCCGAAGGAGTGACGATACGCCGGATCGCCTCGATCGCATCGCAGGAGGCCGGGATCGACTCCGCCGAGCTTGTCCGGTTGGCGAATGATCGCGAGTTCCTGAAGCTGATCGGACTCAACGCATCCACCGCCGAAGGATATCTGATGCCCGACACCTATTTCCTCTACTGGGGAGCTTCCGCCGAATCTCTTTTGCGTGAAATGTCCTCTCTCTTCCTGAAGCACTATAACGATGAGCGAAAGGCAAAAGCGGCGAAGATCGGTCTGAGTCCGTACGAGGCGGTGATCCTCGCCTCGCTTGTCGAAGGGGAGGCCCGGGTTCCGGGGGACCGGCCGATCGTTGCCCGACTCTATCTGAACCGGCTTGAACGGGGGATGAAGCTGGATGCCGATCCCACGATCCAGTACATCCTGCCGGACGGACCACGGCGCCTGCTGTACGAGGATCTTCGTATTGAAAATCCCTACAACACCTACCGCTACAAAGGGCTGCCGCCGACGCCGATCAACAACCCCGGACGAGCTTCGATCGAGGCGGCGCTGAATCCGGCCGACCACGACTATATCTACATGGTGGCTAAAGGGGACGGAAGCGGCGCCCACGCGTTCAGCCGGACGAAAGGGGAGCATGATCGGGCGGTGGCGGAGTATCGGAAGCGGGTAGGGAAGTGACGAATGTCGATTTACGATTGACGAAGTCGGAATGACCTTGGTGGTCTCTTTGTGCGCTTTGTGTCTTTGTGGTGAATCCGATCTCACGCAATCCGCCGCGGCGGACGCGAAGAGCAAAGACGCAAAGTACCACCCCACCCCTCGACTCCCGACTTCTGACTCGCGACTTGATTAAAACTTCAGTCTCGGCGTCAGAAAGAATGCGAACGGATGTTCGAAGACCTTGGCATCTCTGAACGCCGTGTTGACTACCGCCCGCCCTTCGATCCAGATGCCGGAGCTGAGCCGGACGGTCAGTTCGGGTCTGATAGCCAGATCATTGACGCCAAGCCGGAACTGCAGGTTCTCGTCCGGCGTGGTGTAGGCCAGTCCCGCAATCGGCGAGATGCGCCGGACGTAGCCGTCATGCCGAATCTCTCCATCACCGGTCTCTTCCAGTTCCGTAAACTCTTCCAGACCGACACCGGCAGTCAGCGAAAACGAACCGATACCGGTACCGAACGAATCTTCCCAGACGAGTCCGCTGCTCAGCGAGTGAACGAACGACCGGTCGATTGCCCGGGTCGAGTTGAACGTCCCTTCGGTGGCGTCGGTGAAACGGATGCGGGCGGTCAGCCGGTCGAAGCGGAGGGAGGCCGAGGCTCCGTAGCCCGGAACCAGCAATCGTTCCGGCAGCGGTCCGAATCCGACGCCTCCCGAAGAGAAGGGAAAGAGGAGAGCGAACTCCCACAGGGGAGAAGTGCAGCCGATCCTTCCCGTGCCGTCTCCCCAGAAATCCAGGTTCGATTCCGGTGCGCCGAACGCCACGAAGGCCTGGAGTTCCGGTTCGATCCGCACATCAAGGCGTTCCCAGACCGACCAGATCACCCGATAGTTCTCGCGCCAGTCGTGGTGTCCGAACGAGTCGCCGAGATCGATCCGCCTTCTGTTTGCCGTCGGTTCGTTCCTGGAAGCCAGGAGTTCGTCGTAGAGATTTTCGCCGAGAGCGATCCGGATGTTCTCCGAAGGAAAAAGGCGGAGTTGACCGAGCGACAGCAGAAGGATTTCCCCTCGCGTGGTCTCGTCGACAAACTCGGCCCGGACCTCATAGAGGAGTCGTCCCGATTTCTGCCGCACGTAGCGTGTGAAGAGACTGTCCCGACGGATCACGCCGTAGTATCGGAGCAATGCCGACGTTATGCGTTCTTCCAGGTGCTCCGATCCGATCGTCCACTCATAGACGGTTGCTCCTTTCAGGCGATCGGGAGCTGCAATGGAGAAGAGGAGCAGAAGAACAACGAGGAGGGGAAAGGAATGCCTCCGGATAACGTTTCGGAAACGTTGCTCTCCTTCTTTACGGATTTGCTGAATTGATACTCTGCCTTCCTTCACCGCGGTTACCTCACTTCAGAAAAATCACAGGTGAAAGCCAGAGGGTCGAGCGTGGTTCGAATGGTCTCGGCTCGCCGAACAGACCCCGGACGGTCCCGCCGAGTGTGATGCCGAACTGATCTGTGAGACGCTCGAACCACGAGACGGAAATCGTCTCACCGAAGATCTGCAATGCCCCTGTCCGCATCAATCCTCCGTCGGAGCGGACCGATCGGAATTCTCCCCGGATGAAGAGGCGGGGGATCAGTTCGGAGGCATCGGCCGCATAGGCACCGGTCGAATCGCGGAGAAGCCGGGTTTGTTCCAGCAAGCCTCCGCCCGCCTTTATGCGGAGCCATCCCTTCAGGGGGGAGAACCAGAGGAGGGGAAGGGTTCCGTAGAGCGTTGCCCCCTTATTGAGCATGTAGCCGGTGTCGCTCTCAAGTCCGTAGGGATGGTGGACGTTCGAGAAGATCGCATTCCCTCCGAGAAAGGAATGCTCGAACGAAAAACCGGCTCCGTGTGCGGCTGCGTTCGGTCCGCCCAGTATGGTCCCGGCATCAGGTCCGACCGGCGCTTCATACCAGGTGCGAAACGCACTCTGTTCGATCCCGACGCGAAGACGCCGGTAGCTCAGGAAGGGGAGTCCCACCTCCTCGAATCCGAAGCCTGCGATCACCCGGAGCCCGTTCGGAAAATAGTAGCGACTGTCGGTGAGGCTGAGACGGGACTCCATCCGGTCTTTCAGGAAAACATCATCGTAGGAGGGGGGGAGTCGTCGGTCGTCGGCGATTCGTGTTGTGCTGTAGTATTCCGGGATCAGATTTCCGTCGAGCGGCTCTATCTCCTCTTCGGTCCAGAAATAGTTCCTCCTCAGCAACGAGTCGACGACGACGCTGTCGAGAAACTCTCCCGGATCTTCCCTGAAAACCAGATGCCCGGCCTGGATGCTGACGATCCGCTCGCTGATCCGGTCGGTCAGCGGATCGTAGAGTCCGGTCACGGTGATCCGCAACCGGTCGTCCAGTCGGACGGTTTGCGCCTCCGGGTTCTCCCGGGTCAGCCGGAAGTTCAGACTGTCCAGCAGTTCGGCTGCAAGCTTCTGCTGCAGTCTGCCGTCGGTCTCCTGGAGCGTCCAGCTTACGCGGTAGATCTCCTGTGCACGGGTCGGCAGCGTCGCCGCGCAGAAGGAGAGAACAATGAGCATGGGAAAGAGAATGTGAGGTGGTTGCCTGTTAATAATCCCCATACTCCTGTTCTTGTTTAAAGTCCGATCCGCGCAGATCCCACGCCCGTACTCTGAATCCAAACTTTCTTGAGGAGTCTTTCCGGCGAACCCGCCACGTCTTTCGCGTTATGCGGTTGGTCTCATCGACGTTGGTGGAGATCTCTTCGGCTTCCGTTGCGTTGCCGCTCAGCACCTGAAGGATCGGACGGTTCGGCCTGCCGTTGACCGTTCCGTATGCCAGCACTTCCACCACCGCCTCTTCATCTCCGAATCTGACCATTCTGATATTGGGGTTCGACAGGGGACTTGCATCGGCCGATTTCGAGTCGACAAGTTTTCCGTCGATGTAGCGGGAGAAGATGATCGATCCGGACGCAGTGCGGGGAGTATAGGTCAGCCGTGCCGGTTGATTCTCCAGAACCGTCCGGCCGTTTTCGGAGACCGCGATGGAAATTCTTCTTGTGTCGATGCCGTTCGACGTGAAGTCGAGCGTGTAGGTTTCTCCGGCATACATCGTTCCGGGAATCGACGGCGCCTCAAGTTGAGTGGTCCGGACGCGGAAGGAGACGATCCCCTGCTCGTTGTTCCCCTTGATGATGGTGACCTTCACTTCCTTCTCGCCCCCGTTTGCCGGTGCCGGACCGACAAGGGTAAGGCTTGTGGCGGTTCGCGAGGAGATGTTGACGGTCGGGTCTCCCGAGATTCTCAACTCTGATGTCTGAGCGTCCCAGACCTGAACCGTGTTCTCCCAGGTCCCTCCGCGGGGTACGGTGATGACATACTGCTCCGGATTGACCCGGAAT
This sequence comes from uncultured Ignavibacteria bacterium, assembly GCA_965650895.1. Lineage (GTDB taxonomy): Bacteria > Bacteroidota > Ignavibacteria > OLB7 > OLB7 > JAGWAZ01. Next base: position 6,237 of record CBFGQN010000155.1, read on the forward strand.
CCCGAACCGGTTGTCCCGCCGTTGCGGGCCAGGGCTGTCAGCAGTTCCTGGAGTGCGGAGATGCCGGTGTCGATCTCCCCCTCGTTCCCCCCCAGCGTCGGCGCACTCCTGACGGCCAGCAGATATTCCTGCGAGGTGGCCGGAATGACATTGATGCTGAACTGTGCGGTATCCCGCATCAATCCGCGCTCGGCAATCACTTCCTGAATTCTCGATCTGATGTCGGGAGAGGAGATGTTCTCCGGTATGGTCGGTATCGCCTCCGCCTCGATGGTTACCTGATAGACGGCCGTCTGCGATTCGTTCTCGTGGCGCCAGTGAAAGGTGACGCTGCTGTCGGTCTCCCTTTCCAGATAGGCCCGTTCGGCCGGAAGGGAGGAGCCGGTGGAGGTATCCTCGATCGCCACGATCCGGAATTCCACCGACGAAAATGCACCGTGTGCCCGGATCACATTCATCGTATCGCGCGGCAGAAGTCCGGCAAGGGAGTCCGACTCCATGCCGGCCGGCATAAAGGGGACGATCAGAGCGATCTTCTGCACGTCGATCTCGAAGTCGGTATCGATCAGTTCGGCGATGGCCGATTCCAGTTGCGCATCGTATCGCTGCTCCGCAGGTGAGGTCCCAAGCAGCAGGATGATCGCCGAGAGATAGAGGACAAAGTAGACCTCTACCGCAAGGCGTCGCTTCTTCCGTCTGCCTGGTGTTTCGGGAATCATCGTCGGTCAGTCGTTGAGAGATTGTTGTGAGCCTTCGTTCCGCAGCGGAAGTTCTTCGGTCATCGAACCGGCGATATGCCGTTCCAGTTCCTTCCGGACGTGGAATTCCAGTTCCTTGCCGATCAGCAGATCCACCCGCTCGTTCAGCCGTTCCATCGAACCGACAAGCCGGTCCAGCAGATCGTTGGTCCGCTCCAGTTTCGCCGAATGGTATTCAAGCTCCTGCAGCCCCTGAATCCGTTCGACCCGCAGGTTCAGTTCCTGCAGACTTTCCTGCTGTTGTCGAACAAGTTGCTCCAGTCTTGTACCGAGCGTCGCATACGTCCCGCCGATATCCTCAAGTTCGTCGAGCACCTCCCGGATAACGGTGATCTCCTCGGTCTCCTCCCCGGCACTTGTTCCCTCCTCACGTCCGGCAACTCCCTCGCCCCCTCCGTTTGCCTCCTCATCCGGCGTATAGAAGAGCACGATGAAGAGAACCAGAAGCATCAATGCCTCGATGCCGATACCGATCAGGGCGATATTCTCCGAGAGGAGACCGGCAAACCGCAGAGCCAGGAAGATCAGCAGGATGACGGCTCCGAGATAGACCAGAGCCTGGACGTTGTTGAAGTAGTGGCGGACAACGATCTCTTCCATGAAGACCCGCGTCCCCAGTCTGATGCCGAGCGGATGTCCTATCCGGTAGGATGTGCCGGTGGTCGAGATCGTGAAGCTCTTCCCGCCGACAATCGTTTTCCAGATATGGATCAGAGAAGGGAAGACCAGGTTCCGCTGCTCGATCGTCAGATCCTTCCAGTACTTCTGAAGCGCACTCCGCCCCGAAGGCGTTGCGAGATTTGTTATGGTGTGTTCATTCATCGGAAAACGCAAGATAGCGATTGAACGGGCGGTTCGCAATCGAGGGGGAAACGAGGGGGCAAGGGGTACGAGGGGGAGAAGGAAGATGAAGAATATGAAGGGGATCAGAGACCCCGCAACATTCCCTCCGCAGTCGCAATGCGGAAAAGGTGAAGAGAACAACAGAACTCCCGAAATTCACCGAATCTGAAATCTACCCCCCTCAAATCTCCCGACTCAAAGCTGACAGCTCAAAGCTCAAATCTCCCGGCTCAAAGCTGACAGCTCATAGCTCATGGCTCAAAGCTGACAGCTCATAGCTCATAGCTCAAATCTCCCGACT
>CBFGQN010000156.1:0-8096 GCA_965650895.1 uncultured Ignavibacteria bacterium
AGTTCACGCGTCGATTCGGTTTTCAGCAACATGGCCGAATCGGAGCTTCCGGTTATTAACCAGAACAAAGTCTGCCGCAAGTACAAGCGTGGAGAATTTCTTTATCTCGAAGGGGAACAGGCCGCCGGTCTCTACTGCATCCACGTCGGCAAGATCAAGGTCTTCAAGACCGGTGCCGACGGCCGTGAGCAGATTATCAGGTTGGCCAAGGGGGGAGATGCCCTCGGCTATCGGGGGTTGCTCGATGAAGGCTCTCATTCCTCCAGCGGACAGGCGTTGGAAGAATCCCACGTCTGCTTTATTCCGAAGCAGATGTTCTTCTCTCTTGTCTCCTCCAAACCCAACTTCACATTTCGTCTCTTCGAACTTCTCTCGAACGAGTTGGAGGATACCGAGCAGCGGATAGTGGAGATGGCGCAGAAGCCGGTGCGGGAGCGCGTTGCCGAGACGATCCTTCTGCTGAAGAGCACCTACGGCCTGAAAGAGGACGACCGAACCCTCAACGTCCGGATCACGCGGGAGGATATCGCCGGCATCGTCGGTTCGGCCACCGAGTCGGTGATCCGGAACCTGACGCAACTGAAGGATGAAGGGATTATCGGACTTGCCGGACGGGACATTCTGGTGCTGAACTCTCCGGAACTTGTCCGGGCGGCCAATCTTTCCGACTGAAATTTCTCTCTTCCCGGGAATCTTGATTTCCGTCATGGTTTCCCTCCCCCTGCAGCCTTAATTTTCGCCATGTTGAGTATTCACACTGATGAATCATCATGCGAGAAATCACACATGGCGAATCAGGCCTGCAGATCGGCCTCTCTTCCGGTCGTCTTCTCTACGGCGAGGGAATGCCGATCCGCTACGCTTACCTGCTCCAGTCGGGCATGATCGGCATCAGCCGTCGTGATGAAGAGGGTATCGAACGGATCTCCTCGATACTCCATCCGGGGGATGTGGTTGGTCTGGACGATATATTCCGGGGAAGCCGCTATACAAACAAGGCGCTGGCCCTGAAGAGAACCATTCTGCGGGCTATCCCCTCCCACCTTCTTGTCGAAGCGATTCGTTCCGACCGCAAGCTGGCACTCCGTCTTCTCGGCAGTCTGGCCGAAAGGATTGAACAGGGAGAAGGAATTCAGTCGCGACAGAACCGGATTCCTCCGGCGGCATTCCGGCTTTTGAACTGAAGTCGCAGAATACATCAGGCATCAAGAAGAGGTGTCGGCGCAGACGACACCGACGGTTATCAGCCGGGAGAGGAGCGTGTTCCCCTCCCGATCAGTCCCATTCACATTCTCGGAGAAGAGCAATGATCCGGATCGATCTGACCCAGGAAGAACAAACGACGTTGCGCGACATTCTTGAATCGGCTCTGTCCGATCTTCGAATGGAGATCGCCGACACCGACAATCACGACTTCAAGGAAATGTTGAAGCGAAGGAAGGGCATTCTGGAGAAAACGATTGCCGCGCTGTCGGCTCCGGCCGGAGAGAACGGATAGAAGTCGAGGGTGAGGAGACGTAAAAAAGAACGGGGAGAGACCGGACGGTTCTCCCCGTTTATCTTTTCACTCTTTTGCGTCGTTGCCCTTTGCGTGATGCTCTCACACCTCGGCCGCTTCCCTCTACTTCTCCCTCCGTCTCCGCACCACCTCCACCGAACAATGAGCACGTGCCGAGATCGCTGCCGAGACGCTGCCGAGCAACGTCCGCTCGAACTTCGTCAGACCCCGTGCCCCCATGAAAATACAGTCGACCTCCATATCCGAGGCAGTCTCCAGAATCAGGTACTTCGGATCAATGTTGTTGATCACCGAGGTGGTCGACAACCCCTTCGCTTTCATCTTTCCGGCGATCTCCTCATGCAACTGCCGGAACCCTTCACGCTCCCGGGTGTTTGCATCTTCATCGAAGTAGGAGTTCACGGCGGTTGTCAGCCAGACTTTCGTCTGTTCCGGCCACGTGCGATTCAGGACTTCGTCGACGGCGACGTTCGAGTCGTCCGATCCGTCGACGCCGACGAGCAACCGGACCGGCTGATCGTCGCGGTGCGGGTTCCCCCGGGCAACGTGAACCGAGCAGTGGGCGTTGGTCACCAGTTGCTGCGAGATACTGCCGAAGACAAATCGCTCGGCGGCGTTCAGCCCGTGCGAGCCGACCACGAGCATGTCGGCCCCCCACTCATCGGCCCGCTCGATTATCTGACGTGAGATCGAGCCGACCCTTCCCTCGGCCTCGATCGTCCAGCCGGAGAAAAACTCCCGGAGTTGTGTGCGGGCCTCTTCAGCAACCTTCAGCGCCGAGGCGCTGTCGGCAAGATCCGAAACGTCCAGCGCTCTCCCTCCGGCACCCGTCGGCGCCATCCACTGTTCGGCGACCGAAAGGATCAGAACTTCGGCATCGGCCGGCAACCCGGCGCGCCGCAGTTCACGCAGCGCGTCCTGCGCACAGACCGATCCGTCATATGCAATGAGGATTTTCATGATAGCTTCCCTTGTATTGATAAACGAAACGCTTGTATGAATTCCTGATGAAAGAGGTCTTCCCGAGAAGAGAAGAATCCCTTAGTCGAAAGGTTTGTGGATGATTTCCACCGAACATTTCGCCTGCATGGCGACGCCGGTGGAGACGCTGCCGAGAATGAACCGCTCGAACCCGGAGAGACCCCGCGCTCCCATGAAGATGCAGTCGGCTCTCATCTGCTCCGCCTGATCCAGGATCAGCCGTTTCGGATGCATCATCTTCGTGTCGATTACCGATTGCACGTCGAAGTTGCGGGCCTGCAACGTTCCGGTAAACTTCCGGTGAAGTTCCTCCAGTCGTTTGAGGATCGCCGCCTCCTCCTCGCTGTCGTAAGAGAATTCCGCCGCACTGACGATCCTGACCGTTGTGCCGATCTGCCAGTTTCTCAGGAGCATCGCCTCCAGAACCGCCTCCGAATAATCCGAACCGTCGATGGCCAGCATCAGGCGGGGAGGGGCCTCCGGACCCCGGTCTTCACGGGGGCGTGCAACGCGCACCGAACACCGGCTTGTATGCAGGACCTGCTGCGAGACGCTTCCGAGAAGGAACCGGCCGACCGTGCCGCGACCGTGCGAACCGACGACGATCAGTTCTCCTCCCCAGTCTTCCGCCCGGCTGACGATCTCGTGAGCCGGAGAACCGATATATCCTTCGGAACGGATCTCCCAGGTCGGATGGGAGGCTTTCAGTTTTTCGGCCCCCCGGCGAGCCAAGGCAACAGCGATCTCTCCACTCTCGGTCGGCTCCATTCCCATCCCCTCGCTCCCTCCCAGACCGATCGGAACCGGAAACCACTCCGAGACCGAGAGAACCAGAACTTCCGATCCGTCCGGAATTCCCCCTCTCTCAAGATCTTTCAGGGCACGATCCGCACAATCGGAACCGTCGTAACCGACCACTACTTTCATTGCTCTGCTCATAGATGCTCTCTCCGGTTATCTGTCAGATACGTTGTCTCTCGGATATACTTGATGATGTCGCCGGTAAATATGGGGTTTTCTTCAGGAACCGGACACAATCTATGGAGAAGAGGAGGGATGAACAATGACCGATGTCAGGATTTGCGTTTGGTGGACAGGTCAGAGCGACAAGAGGGCGTCAATTCTTCCACGCCATATCCCCCGCCTTCCTATCTTGTCTCCCTGTGCAGGATACTGGAAAACCGAAGGATACGATCATGAGCGACTTCTTTCAGCGCGTCTACGAAGTGGTGATGCGGATACCGGTCGGCAGGGTGACGACCTACGGAGCGATTGCCCGGCGCATCGGGGCCGGACGGTCGGCCCGGACGGTCGGCTATGCGCTGAATGCCGTTGCCGACGACGACCGCATTCCCTGTCACCGCGTGGTGAACCGGAACGGAGAGCTGAGCGGGAAGACCCACTTCGCCACGCCGACCCGCATGCGCGAACTGCTGGAGGCCGAAGGTGTCCGGTTCAAAGGAGAAGCGGTGGTGATGGAAGAACATTACTGGGATCCGATGGACGTTTGATCCGTCCGGCGGACGATTCCGACTGCAGGAAAGGGGACATCGGACTTTCACCTTGCATACGTGTTCGTCATTTCCGTATACTGACGGCCGTATCCGTAAACTGCACAACGGGAGTTTGCCGAAGCACCCTTTCAGCATCCGCAACAGACCTGTTTGATCGACCTCACGCCTGACAAATTTAGAGCGCCATGACTCCACATCGTTTTTTCGGCATCGTTGCAATTCTCCTTCCGCTTCTCGCGGGAACCGTGCCCGCACTTTCCCAGGAAAAGAGTGTTCTGCTGTCGGCTCTTGAAGAAGAGGTCGGTCGTGCCTTCGCCATGCTGGGCGAGCGGGGAGATCCTCCTCCCTACTTTATCGGCTACAGCGTCACCGAAACCGGCGAGACGGAAATTGTGGCGTCGGTCGGCGGGTTGCGGGAGAGCAGACAGGATCGGAACCGGATGCTGGATGTGGATGTCCGCATCGGCGACTACAGGCTGGACAACACACGGAAATTGCGCGGAGATCGCCGCGGCTTCAATCCCTACAGCTATTCTTCTCCGGTCCCCATGCCGATCGAGGACGATCCGGATGCGATCAGGAGCCTTCTCTGGCTGCGAACCGATGAGGAGTACCGCAAGGGGGTACGGAACTTTGTACAGATCGAGGCGAACCGGGCGGTGAACGTCGACGAACAGGATACGTCGGCCGATTTCTCGCACGAGCCTCCCCTGCGTGCCGTGATGCCCCTGGCCTCGATGGCGATCGACCGGCAGGAGTGGGAGGAGAAGATCCGCACCATTTCCCGCGCCTTCACCCGCTGGCCGAAACTCACCCGCTCACTGGTCATCTTCCGGGCAACCACACTCAACAAGTATATCGTCAACAGCGAGGGGACGGCGGTACAGCACGGAACCAACAACCTCCGGATCTTCCTCTACGCCGTCACAAAAGCCGACGACGGAGAGGAACTCTATCTCTACCGCTCGTTCGAGGCCCACAGCCCGGAGGACCTGCCGGAGGTGTACGAAGTGGAACTGGCGGTCGCCGAGATGACCGAACAGTTGATGGCGCTGCGGGAAGCGCCGTTTGTGGAGGCCTACACCGGACCGGCCATCCTCTCGGGAAGGGCCGGCGGCGTCTTCTTCCACGAGACGCTCGGACATCGTCTGGAGGGACACCGGCAGAAAGACGAGGATGGAGGGCAGACGTTCACAAAGAAAGTAGGAGAGAGCATTCTCCCGGCGTTCATGTCGATCCACGACGATCCGACCATCGAAACCGTCAACGGTGTTGACCTGAACGGATATTACCTGTTCGACGATGAGGGGGTGAAGGCCGAACGGGTAACCGTTGTCGAGAAGGGAGTGCTGAAGAATTTTCTGATGTCACGCTCTCCGGTTGAAGGCTTTACCAGTTCCAACGGTCACGGCAGACGGTCGCCGGGCCGGAGCGTTGTGGGACGCCAGGGGAACTTCATCGTCACCGCAGACCGGAGCGTCAGCGACGAAGAGCTTCGCCGTCTTCTGATCGAGGAGTGCCGCAAACAGAACAAGCCGTATGGTCTCTACTTCGAGGAAATCTCCGGAGGCTTCACCTTCGTCGGTCGCTATATCCCCCAGTTCTTCAAGGTCACTCCCATCATTGTCCGGCGCATCTGGGCCGATGGAAGGCCGGATGAACTGGTGCGGGGGGTCGATCTGATCGGCACGCCCCTCACCTCGATCAGCCAGATCATCGCCTGCGGCGAAGACGTCGGCGTGTTCAACGGAGTTTGCGGTGCGGAGTCCGGACCGGTTCCGGTCTCGGCCGCCTCTCCCAGCTTCCTGACCGCTCTGGTGGAAGTACAGAAGAAGGCGAAGTCGACCGAGAAACCTCCTGTCCTCCCGGCTCCGGACGATGACGACAATCCCTCGGCCGGAGAACAGCCGGATTAAGCCGGAATCCCGTCACTTATGATGCGAGTGCCGGCCGGACAGGCGTTACCGCATCTCGAAAGCTATTGCACCCGGAAATCACGATCTATCTCTCAACAGTTATGAAACCATCGCCAAACCGATTCTTCCCCTCTCTTCGATCAGCCTCCCTTTTCCTTCTGCTGATTCTTCCGGCAACATCACCGTTGCGCGGACAGGAGTCCCGCAGCAACGACATGCTCTTCCGCGCCATGCGGGACGAGCTGACGCGGACGGTCGACCGTTTGCGTCTGGAAGAACAGGCCCGTCCGTACTTTGTGGAATACCGGGTGACGGAGAATCGGGGGGTAACCCTGCAAGGAGTTTTCGGCGCGCTGACACGATCGCAACCCTACAGGGGGCGTCGGCTTGCGGTCACCGTGCGGGTGGGCGATTACGGCTATGACAACACCGGCTTTCTCTCCCGCGAAGATATCTTCTCCAGCTTCAGTTCCATGGGAGCGGCCGAAATGGTGCTCGACGACGACTATCTGGCGATACGCCGCGATCTGTGGCTGGCCACCGACAAGGCCTACAAGGAAGCGGTGCAGCAGCTTGCGGCAAAGAACGGATACCTGAAAAGTCGGATCAGTCGGGACAGCCTGGCCGACTTCTCCCGCGAGGACCGCGTCGTCTTCGTCGATTCTTCCGAGCTGCCGGAGATCGACACGGCGTTTTTTGCAGAGAAGGTCCGGAGGTGGTCGGCTCTGTTCAGGAACTATCCCGGCGTCGATCAATCCGCCATCTCCTGCAATTTCAGCACCACCCGTTTCTACCTGATGAACAACGAGTGGACGCAGCTTGTGAGGAACGATATTGCGGGGACAATTACGATCGACCTTTCCACCCATGCAGGCGACGGAACAAAACTTGCGAGGTCGTTCGAAATCCCGCTGACCTCACCGGATGATCTTCCCTCGGACAAGGAGATGGAACAGCACATCAGGATGCTCGCCGAAGAACTGGCCACGTTCCGCGAGGGGAAAACGCTTGAGGAGACCTATATCGGACCGGTCCTCCTGGTGGAAGATGCCGCTCCGCAGTTTTTTCTCCAGACGCTTGTCCCCCACCTCTCCGGCAGCCGCCTCCCTCTGACCGAAGATGAATCGCTGGCCGGATTCGTGGGATCGGAAAATCCTCTTGCCAACAGAATCAATCGCCGGATCATGCCGCGCGATTTCACCGTCTACGATGACCCGACAATCCGGGCCGTGGAGGGGATACCGTTGAGAGGGAACTACGACTACGATCATCAGGGGGTAGCCGCACGCAGGGTGTCGATTGTGGAGAACGGTGTGCTGAAACATCTGCTCGCCTCGCGTCGTCCGGGCAAGGAACTGCCAGGCTCGAACGGACACGGTCGGGGAGTGGAGGAACCGGGAACGGCCATCGGTTCACTCTTCATCGAGAGTTCGGAGATGCTGAGCAATGAGGAGATGAAGCGGAGGCTGATCGAAACGTGCAGGGAACTTGAACTCGATTACGGCATCATGATACGGAATATCGGAAGCCGTCCTTTCAGTTCAATTTCCGGCGGAGGCATCAGCGTCAGCTTCGGAAGTGATGAATCGGAGGGGAGCGGGATGCAGGCCTGGAAGGTCTACGTTGCCGACGGACGGGAGGAACCGTTGCGAAATATCGAGCCGGGGTCGATTGATTTCCGTGTGCTGAAGGACATTGTGGCGGCGGGAGGGGAGAGGAATGTGCTGAACACGCAAACGACACCCCACGGAGTTATCGGCTTCGCCACCGTCCCGGCAAGCGTTATCGCCCCCTCGGTTCTTCTCGAAGAAGTCCAGATCAATCCCTCGGGAAAAGAGAGCCTGAAGCCGGCCCTGCTGACGCACCCGTACTTCGATTAGAGAGACCCGGCGACACCCGCTGCGGCAATGGCCGGAGGTTGCCCCGGTTGAAAAGGAATAGAGAAAACGTTTTCGCTCAGAGTCCGAGGAATCCGCCGCCGCGACTCTTCAGGATGATCGGTTCGCTGCTGCAGGCGATCACGAACGAGCCGTCCGGAAGGACCGTGGGGGGGAGGGTGATCTCGGCCAGACTCTCGACCGGCGCGAAGTTGTGGAAGGTTCCGTCGCGGGAGTAGATGAAGGTGCCGATCGACCCCTCCTGCATCCCGAGGAAGCAGAGGAGATC
>CBFGQN010000157.1:0-8085 GCA_965650895.1 uncultured Ignavibacteria bacterium
CGGATCATCCGGCGGGTGCAGGCGGGCCAGGCGGACCGCGCGACGGAAGACCGACTCGGCTCGGTCGTACGATCCCATTTCCAGATAGACCTCGCCGACCATCAGCAGGATCTCCACCTGAAGTTCCGGACGATCCCGAAGCGTCTCCTCGACCCGGAGCAGACCCTGTTCCAGCACTTCCAGTGCCGTCATCTCCTTCCCTCGTGAGAAAGCCGGGTCGTTGGATGAGAACAGACTTTTCAGGAAATCGGCGATCCGCTCCGCCTTGTCCCGCTCTTTCCCGATCTGTTCGGCCTGGCGTGCGATCCTGTTCCGCTGTATCGTCATGGCGGTCCCGAAGCCGGTAACCGAGGTGAAGAGCGTACCGGCGGCGGCAATGCCGAACTTGTGGCGACCGATGAACTTTCCGGCCAGGTAGGGAATGCTGTCGCGACGGGCGCGAAGGGGAAGACCTTGCAGATATCGCTCGATGTCTTCTGCCATCTCCTCTACCGACCGATACCGTCGGACCGGATCACGGTGCATGGCCGTCAGAACGATCGTGTCCGGGTCCCCGCGCAATCGTCCCCGTAACCGGGAAGGTGTGGTTCTCCTGTGGCGTGCGATCTCTTCGGTGGAGAGGTTCTCCCTTCCGCGACGGAACGCGACGCTTGGTGGAAGAGGAGACTGACGGCAGACCTTCTCCTCGATCTCTGCGGTCGAAAGTCCGAGCAGTCTGTAGGGACGAAACCCGCTCAGCAGTTCGTAGAGGAGAACGCCGAGGGAATAGACGTCGGCGGCAGTGGTGATCGGTTCTCCGCGAATCTGTTCGGGTGAGGCGTAATCGGGGGTCAGCAGACGATGCATCGTCAACGTCGTCCCACCGTCATCGATCTCCGGAGAGAGAAGTTTTGCGATGCCGAAATCGAGCAGCTTCACTTCCCCTTCCCCGGAGACGAGAATGTTGTTCATCTTCAGGTCGCGGTGGACAATCAGATTCCGGTGGGCGTACATGACCGCAGAGCAGACGCTGAGAAAAAGGGAGAGCCGGTCGCTGACCGGGAACCGTCGGGCGTTGCAGTATTCATTCAGAGGAACGCCCCCCTCCACATAGTCCATCGCAAACCAGGGGCGTCCGTCCCCGAGGATTCCCCCGTCGATCAGACGGGCGATGTGGGGGTGCTGAAGGGAGGCCAGGATCCGGCGTTCGGTCCGAAACCGGCGGACGATCTCCTCGCTGTCCATTCCCCGCTTGACGATCTTGAGAGCAACCTGCTGGCTGAATTCTTTATCGGAGCGTTCGGCCAGCCAGACCGTCCCCATACCCCCCCGTCCGATTCTGCGGACAACCGTATAGGAGCCGACCTGCTTTCCGGTCATCTCCTCTTCCCCCGTTGTCTCGCGGTCTCCGGTAATTCTGACCGCGGGAGTTTCCAGAAACTCCGGGTCCCTGTCGTAAGCCTCCAGCAGGGAACGGACTTCCCTCAGGAGGAGCGGGTTGTTTCCGGCCTCTCGTGCCAGAAATCTCTCCCGTTCCTCCGGCGGTCGTTCAAGGACCGCGTGGAAGAGTTCCTCGATAATGTTCCAGTCCGGCCGGGCCATAGAGTTCAGTGTTGATCGTGCGCAGACGTACTCCTGAAAAGAAGCACCGATCGTTGCCGTTGTCGGTTTCGGGTATCTGTGCAATAGTAGCGACAGTTTGCCTGCAAAACAATCATGTGTTCTGCAGGCGAACCTTTGCGAAAGCTTGGTGCGGTTCCCCTTACTCACAGGAGAACGCAACGTTCAGGATCGAAAAGGAACAGGGATAGGACCGGAATGGGACCGACCGGATCCGGGAAGAACTTATCGGGCGGCCTCTCTGCCGACCACCTGTTCTTCCAGCGTTTGCAGGGTAATGCGGGCAGTCTTCTCCCAGGTAAGGGAGCCGGCAAACTCCAGAGCATTCCGCCGGAACCTGTCGCGCAGTTGGTCGTCACGGAGAATTTGCAGCAGCTGTCGGGTGAGGGTTTCGATGTCACCGTAAGGATAGAGGAGTCCGGTCTCGCCGTCGATCACCGAGTCGCGGAGTCCCGGACTGTCGGCGGCGACCGCCGGGGTGCCGCAGGCGTTCGCCTCGACATTGACGATCCCCCAACCCTCCTTCATCGAAGGGTTGACGACCACCCAGAGTTCCTGCAGGAGCCGCAGTTTCTCTTCCTCGCTGACGAAGCCGGTGAAGTGGGTGGCGTCGGCCACGCCCAGCTCTTCAGCAATGCGCTCGAGTTCCGGCTGGAAGTCACCCCGACCGATAATCGTCAGCGTGGCTTCCGGCATTTCCTTCCGTATCCGGGCAAAGGCCTGCACGACGTGATCGACGCTTTTGTACTTCTTCAATCTGCCGAAGTAGCCGATGCTCGGCTGCTGCGTCTTCGGCACACCGGTCGGTTTCAGCCGGTCGTGGTCGATGGCGTTCATGGCCAGTGTGAAGTTTTTTTCGGGGAACCCACGTTCCACAAACTCGCTCAATGTGGACTGCGAGACGACGAGAAACGGAGTCTTTTTGTAGACAAGATCGACCAGCTTCTCGGAGATCCAGACGTAGGCACCCGGAAGGAACCAGGTCTCCCGGAAGATCGATGTGCCGAAGAAGTGATGGCTGATCGCCACGAGCGGCTTGCGGACGTAAAGCGGAGTGTAGAAGGGGATCTTGTTCAGATCGTCGACCACCACGTCGTAATCCTCATGCCGGAATTGACGCAGATAGAACCACGGGACGAGGAAGTTGAACAGATTGCGCGAGCCTCGCCGGACGATCCGGATGCCGTCGACCACTTCCTCGGGAGCGCCTCCGTCGAAGGCGGAGCAGAAGAGAGTGACCTCGTGACCCCACTCCGCAATTCTGCGGAATGTTTCGTAGAGGTGAATCTCCGCCCCTCCGGAAAGTGGGTTGAGCCAGTCCTGCCAGTTGATGACGAGAATTTTCATCGGCGCAAAAGTACGGCGTCGGGACGAAACGGCGATAATGGGGGAGCATTTCGGGATTCGACAATCGGTTCCGGTCCGGGAACCCGGATGCCGGTCGGATGGTTTCGCTCCTGTATCTTGTCGGATGTGAAAGAGTCGGGTACGGTCATATCATAGCGGAGCATCATTATGTCTCTTCTCGGAACCATTGTCATCGGTGCGATCATCGGCTGGATCGCCAGCCTGATAGGGAAGACAAACGATCAGATGGGATGTCTCTGGAACATCGTCGTCGGGATCGTCGGCGCGGCCCTGGGCCACTGGATCGCCACTCACCTGTTTGAAGGGGTTACCTTCAATCGCTTCAGTCTGACGGGGATGCTCATCAGCCTGGCAGGAGCCCTCCTTCTGGTGCTGCTGTTGCGGGGGATCGGCATCCTTCGCAGGGACAAGAAATAAAAGGTGCGAATCCGGGGTTTCCGGATCGCACCTGATCGGTTCTGCCCTGATGTTGTGGGTTCAGGTCGGGGACAACCACAGGTTGTTGCCCCGTGCGATGTGCCCTGTCGGGTGATGGGGCAAACGGTTCCGTGTGTGCCGGCGATGGGGCAAACGTTTTTGCCTGTGTGCCGGAATGGGGCAAAAGTTTTTGCCCCCTACGCGGGTGCGAATACCTGCCTGTTACCTCATCCCCACACTCCATGAACTCTCAACTCTACGAACTCTCTTCTACAACCTCGGCTTCCTGATCCCCAGATTCTTCATCTGCTTCGACAGTGTGGAACGGTCGATGTCCAGTTCTGCGGCTGCCCGCGTGATGTTCCAGCCGTTCCGTTCCAGCACCTTCGTCAACTCGTTTTTCTTTGTCTGGCGAGCCATCTCCTCGACGTCGGCGTAGTCGCGGGCGTTGCCGTTGGTTATCGTAGGAGGGGCAGAGCGGTCCATGACGCGGGCCACGTCTTCCTGCTCGATCGTCTCTCCCGGCGTCAGTATCACTGACGCCTCGATTGTCCGCCGAAGTTCGCGGATATTCCCCGGCCACGCATGCTCTTCCAGGAATGCGGCCCCGGAATCGCTCAGACGCTTCGCCTCCATACCGTTGCGCTCAAGAAACTCCTTCAGAAAATGTTTTGCAAGGGGAGCGATATCCTCACGGCGTTCCCGCAGCGGCGGCAGATGGATTTCGATGCCCCGCAGTCGGTAAAACAGGTCCTCGCGAAACTTCCGTTCTCCGACCGCCTCCAGCAGGTTCCGGTTGGTTGCCGAGAGAATCCGGATGTCGATCTCCTCGGCCTTTACCGAGCCGAGTTTGCGGACCGAGCCGGTATCCAGAACCCGGAGGAACTTTGCTTGAAGTTCAATCGGGAACTCACCGATCTCATCCAGAAACAACGTCCCCTGATGTGCTTCCTGCACCATGCCCTGTTTGTTATCGGTTGCGCCGGTGAACGCCCCCTTGGTATGACCGAACAGTTCGCTCTCGAACATGCTGGCCGGAATGTTCGGGACGTCGAGGGTGACGAAGTTCTTTGCCGAGCGGGGACTCATCTCGTGGATTGCCCTGGCCAGCAGGTCTTTCCCCACGCCGGTTTCGCCGGTCACCAGGACAGAGATCATCGAACGGGCACAATTTGCGGCATCGGCCAGCACCCTCTTCAGTGCGGTGCTTCTGCCGATGATGCCGTGCTTCTCGAACTCCATCGCATCGGCTTCCACCGATTCGTAGGAACGGCGTTCCTCCAGTGCGGTCTTGACCGCCGCCAGCAGTTCCGTGCCGCCGGCACTCTTCGATATATAGTTCGCCGCACCTGCCTTCATTGCTTTGACCACCAGATCGATCGAATCCTCTCCGGTCAACATGATGACCGGCACGGTCGGGTGTCGCTCGGCGATTTTTCCCAGCGTTTCAATTCCGTCCATACCCGGCATCCGGATGTCCAGCAGGGCAAGGTCGACGTCCGACTTGTTGGCGGCCAGAATCTCAAGGGCTTTCTCACCGCTGTTGGCGGCGATCACGTCGTGTCCGGCACGACCGAGAAGTTCGGACACGGCTTCAAGATATGTTCTGTCATCATCGGTCAGCAGAATTGTGCTGCCGTTCTGTCTGCTCATAACGTTCAGGTCTACACGGTTAAGGACAACGAACACAGCCGCCGGAAGCGGCCGGGCGTGGAGGCCGACAAAGTACAAAGCCCGGACGTAATCACCTACCACGCTTCCTATGAAATTGAAACGAACCGACTATCTTTGGCCGAACGGACGCATACAGGAATAGGTTAGTACCGCCATATGAAGCTCAAACTTGATCTGCACGATATTTATAACCGGGGAGGGGAAATCGAGAAGGCGCTGAACGACATCATCCGCGAGGCGGTGGAGCGGAAAGCCCCTCTGGTGGAGATCATTCCGGGGAAGGGATCCGGACAACTGAAAAAACGGGTTCTCCGTTTTCTCGACCGCAAGGAGATCAAGGCTCTGTACCACCGGGTGGAGAAGGACGGCAAGAACTTCGGACGCCTCTTCATTCACTTCCGGTGGAAGGAGGCCGGGCGAAAGTGAACCCTTCTCTTTATGTGCGCTTCTTCGCAAAGAAGAACGGATCTCGTGGTAAAGATTCCGTACCGTTGAAGATTCATCACCAAGTCACTATCCGCCGCGGCTGACACGAAGAATCACGAAGGATTGTCGTTGTGGTTTCTTTGTGCTCTTCGTGGTGAATTCTCACCGATCGGTAACCCCGGAGCATCCGGTACCTCCCCGGATAATCACCACCAAGGCCCTGTAATGCAGGAGGGCACACCCGGCAATTCAGGTGTACCCTCCTGTTCGGTTCGGGTTGGTTAACGAACCGAGATCTCCTTCTCTGCGCTCCCTTACTTCACGATAGAAATCGGATGCTGCACCACCGCTCCCGGAACCCGAACCGCAACGAAATAGGCTCCGCTTGCAAGTCCTTCGGCATCAAGTTCAAGCGAGAGCATCCCGGCCTCTGCCGAGCCGTTGTACAGGTCTCGTTCCAGTTGACCTGCCGCATTGTAGAGAAGGACCTCCACATTGCCGCTTCGGGCAAGTTCCAGCCTGATCTCTCCGGTGGCGGCGATCGGATTCGGCGTAACCGAGACTCCGGTCACACTTCCGGCCCCTTCCGTTTCGCTCACCGACGAAACCTGAAAGGTTCCGTGCCAGAAACCGAACGTTCCTCTGTGGACGCCGTTTGCCGCCATCCCCACAACCGGCTGACCGATTGTGTAGTGCATGGTCGTCTCGCCGTTCGAGGCGTTTCCTCCGCCCGATGCGACGACGGCTTTCTGCAAGCGAATCTCCTGGGCATCGGCACTGTCGGTTGCTGCAAACAACGTTGCGATCAGTCCGGCAAGTGCGACTCCCCGCATGTATCTCTTCATCATAGTGGTATCCTCCTGATCAATGAATAAGCTGCATATCGAATTCGGAAAACATCGGAGTCGATATTACCGGTTGATGATCAGGTAGTTGAATCTGACGTTTCCGGAGAGTACGCCGAGAGCCGTGTCGAGGAGCGAGACGGTGAATGATCCCTCTCCCTGTCCTGAAAGCCGGATGCCGTTGGTGAGGCTTGAGGAGGAGTTGACCGTCAGCATGATGATCGAGTTCGCATCGACCAGCGGGTTGTCGATCGTCACCGCCGTGTCTCCCGCATTCAAGACTCCCGTCCCTGCGGCCTGAAGAAGTTCAAGTCCGCCATCAACCCGCAGAGCGGTCCCTCCGGCGAGACTGGTGGAGACGTCGAGGGCGTTATCGACCGTTGCGTTGATCACTGTCCGTCCGTTCCCCATCACCTCGAATGTCGTGTTGCCGGCTGCGTTGACGCCACTGATAAGGGCAGCCGTCGAGTCGGTCGCCATATTGCGAACATGGATTGCGGCATCTCCGGCTGCAGTTGTCGTCACCTCCAGTGCCGTCCCCGTGTTTGCATCGATCATCGTCCGTCCGCTTCCGGCTACGTGGAAGACGGTGCCGCCGATTGCGTCCATTGCGGTAATCAGTGCCGTCGAGTCTCCCGATCCCGTCGTCTGCAACCGGAGAACCGCATCGGCACCGGCCGAACCGGTGGCGCTGATTGCGCTTCCGCTGTTGTTGACGATGTCCAGAGCGGCCGATCCGGAACCGTTGGCCATGAGATTCAGCGCCGATCCTCCGCCGCTGTTCAGGAACGTCGCTGCGCTTCCTTCACCGGTAGAGGTCAGACGAAAGGCCGACTGACCGTCGGTGACGTTCGCGGTGCCGACGAAAGGAAGTTCGAAGCTTCCGGTTCCTCCGCTGATGTTCAGATTCAGATTGCCGTTGCCGTCATTCTCGAACGTGACGCCGCTTCCGGTGACGTTCAGGTTGATGTTTCCCGTCTCACCATTGATGCTGGTGACAACGCTCGATCCCAGCAGATCCGCGTCGATTCGTCCCTGCGCGTCGGTCGTCACGATCATGTTCGGACCGACCGAATCACCTGTTCCGATGGTAAAGCCGACAAGGGCTTCGGCGTGGGCGGCAAGATCTGCGGTCATGGCGCTGGGGACTTCACCGATCATGATGCGGGGGGAAAGCTCCGCTCCACCGTCGATCGCAATGCCGATCTCGTAGTCCATTCCGGCCTCGACATCCAGATCACTGTTGTCGCCGATCATCGTCGAGAAAACGCCGCCGATCGTTGTGACGACATCGGTCTCGGTGGCCACAACGGTGTTCGTTCCGGCCTCGAACACGTTGATCGTCAGCGAATGCTGTCCGTCGGCCACCGCCTCGTTCGACGTTCCGGTGGTCAGCCGCCCCTGCAGCGAGAACGCTCCGTCGACATTCGCCTCCTGGGCGAGAAGCGACGTGCCGAGCAGTCCCATGCAGAATGCGTAAAGTGTGGATTGAAGTACCCTTCTCATTGGAAAACCTCCTTGCGTATTGTTTCCTGTCAGAATTTTCTGTTCTCTGTTCCTCCGTCCGGCAGAATCGTTCGGGGAGGAAAAGTGCGGATTGATTCCCGCAGTTCCGGAGAGCGAACTTAGCCGTGGCGGTATCAAGATCCCGTCAACGTGAGGGTAAAGGGAGTGTAAATTCTGGATGGAGGATGCGGCGGATAGAGCTCCATCTGTTGGACCTGATAGCGGTGTGGTTTCTTTGTGTCTGCTGCGG
>CBFGQN010000158.1:0-8030 GCA_965650895.1 uncultured Ignavibacteria bacterium
CCGGCGAAATCGAGGAGTCTGAACTGCAAGGTTTGCAGATTCCTCGTCGGAAGTCAGGTAGCCGACGGGTTCATCCCGGCGGTCCGGCGAAATCGAGGAGTCTGAACTGCAAGGTTTGCAGATTCCTCGTCGGAAGTCAGGTAGCCGACGGGTTCATCCCGGCGGTCCGGCGAAATCGAGGAGTCTGAACTGCAAGGTTTGCAGATTCCTCGTCGGAAGTCGGGTAGCCGACGGGTTCATCCCGGCGGTCCGGCGAAGTCGAGGAGTCTGAATTGCAAGGTTTGCAGATTTCTGGTCGGGAGTCAAGAGGCGGGAATGCCTACATCTGAAACTGAAAACCTATAGCTGACGACTCACCACTCATAGCTCATAGCTCACTGCTCATCTCTCATCCCTCACAGCCGACAACTCATCCCAGAACCCCGGCCACGACACATCCACCACATTTGCTTCCGGAATCCGGATCGGAGCCTTTGCCAGAAGACCGGCAATACCGGCCAGCATTGCCAGCCGGTGATCTCCCCGATGCTCCACGACTCCACCCCCACGAATTTCCTGCGGACCGGAAATCCGAAAGCCATCCTCCAGTTCCTCGATCTCCACACCCAGCGACCGCATCATTCCGACGGTGGCTGCAATCCGGTCAGACTCCTTCAGCCGAAGCTCCCCGGCATCCCGAAGCGTCGTCTCTCCCGAAGACCGGGAACCGAGAAAGGCAAGGAGGGGAAGCTCATCGATCATGGAGGAAGGTGTAATCGGACTTTCATCGGATATATCAATTCCCCTCAGTCCCGGCGAGTACCGGACGCCGATGGTCCCTCTCGGCTCCCACTCATCCGCCGACAGGAGGGATTCCCAGATGACATCTCCCCCCATCGCCCGAACGCATTCAAGGAAACCGATCCGGGTCGGGTTCAATCCCACATCCTCGATAAGAATATCAGAGCCGGGAAGCGTCAGTGCGGCCGTGACAAGGAACGCGGCGGAGGAGAGATCTCCGGGAATATGGAACTCGATCTCCTCCTCCCTTCTCCCCTCTCCATCCTTCCACTTCGCCAGAGGACTGACGGTATCGACATCGCCGACGGTTTTGATCTCCCACCCGAACTTCGCCGCCATCCGCAACGTGTGATCCCGCATCTCCTTTGTCCGCCGAAGCCGAACTCCGGTCGCCGAGCGCAGTCCGGCAAGGACAAGCGCACCGTGAACCTGTGCCGAGGTCGTCTCGATGAACTCATCCCCTTCTCCTTTTTTCCCACACAGTCCGTTGAGTTGTTTTTCTGCAATAACGGTCAGAGGAAGGTACCCATCCGTCGTTTCGATCAGGCCGCCGAGTCTGCGAAGAGGCCCGGCCACCCGCTCCATCGGTCGGCGCCGAAGCGATGCGTCGCCGGTCAGCCGGAATCGTCCCCTCTCTCCGGTCAGAAATCCCGTCCCGAGTCGTGCCGTCGTTCCGGAATTTCCGCAGTCGATTTCGATCTCTTCCGGCAAGGAAGACCGAACACCGCCGTCAACGACCCAGCCCCCCCCCTCCTCCCGACAATCATACCCGACCGCCCGAATCAGTCCGAACGTGTTCAGACAGTCCCCTGCGGTCGAAGGAGAGTGGATGCGTGTCTTTCCTTTTCGCATCGCGGCAAAAAGCAGAGCACGGTGCGTGATCGACTTGTCTCCCGGCACCCTGAACCGTCCGACAAGTCCGCCGCTGTGTGAAGAGACCGATTGTGTGTGTTGCACTTCCATTCCGCACTCCTTTCAGGGATTCCGAAACATCAGGAGACCGGAGCCGGAGAGGTTGCCGGAAGTTTCTCCACACGGATCACATCCATGAAGGCGCTCACCGAGAACTCCGCATTGCCGACGCCCGGACGACCGTAGCCGGGAGGGGCCGGGAGATTGTATTTCTCGAAGATCGTCCGCCACGTATAGAGAAGCTTGACGAAATATTCGAGAGGAGGTCCTTCCTGTCTGCCGAGATCGCTCGTCGGTTCCGGGCACCAGGTGGTGAAACGGGGAATGATCCCCTTGCTCATGAAGAAGTCGAGTCCCTCGGCCGTCGAGGCAATCGCCTCATCGATCTCGGTGTAGCCGTACGGACGGGCCATCTCGACGCCGCCGACAAAGTTCGGAATCACATGCTCCGGTCCGAAAATATCGGCCGCATCCGTAATCCGCTTCATCCACTCGTCACGACCGACATAGCGGGCTTTCCCCGGACAGATCCAGTCGAAGAGTTTCGGATCCCAGATCTCGTAGTTCGGATGATAGATGCGATACCCCCCCTGCTTCAGCAGCTTCGTCTCCTCCTTCGGGAAGGCCTGCACCACCGCCTTGGCGATCCACCGACCGCCGTAGCGACTCTCGATCGCCTCGGCATAGCGCGCGTACCACTCCGCCTCCTTCATCCCCTCCAGCGTTTTCGTAATCGAGCCGCCGGTCACCGTATAGGCTTTCGTCACCGTGTCGTGCTCGTTGATCAGTCCCATCGCCTCGACAATATCATCGATCGACTTTACCGGCGTATAGGGACGCCCTTGCTCGCGCTGCTGACGGAAGTTCTCGTTCAGATCGCAGAACCGGCACTCCTCATCCCGTCCCCAGTACTGGCAGAGCCGGTAGACCGTCAGGTAGACCAGATAGCCCCTCTCGATTGCCGGGGCGATTTCGGAGATCTTCTTTCCGCTGGAAAGTTCGTGGCGGTAGTATTCCGGAATCGGCGGGAATTCAAGATCGGCCAGCCTGGTCTCACCGCAGAAGAGCGTCAGCCGTCCCTCGTGGAGCCCTACCCGGTAGGGGGACGAAGGGGAGACCCGAACCGATGTGATCGTCGGACGAAGGTTGTAGGGTCCGCCGGTCATTTTGATCTCCTCAGGCGACCGCCATGCCTCGTGTTCCTCCATCTCCTCCAGTCGCACGTAATCGAACGAGAAGATGAAGTAGTCCTTCGGCTTGTATCCGCTTGCCACCCGCAGAGCGTCCGGACTGAAGGAGAGGCCGACGCGGAGAATATCCTGCTTGATGATCGCCTCGATCGGCAGATCGGGGAACATCCGGGCAAGACGTTCTATTTCCCGGAGGTTGGTTTGTTGTGTTGTGTCGTTCATGGTGTGTGCCTGCATGTTCAGAAGGTCACGCAAAGATCGCAAAGGGCGAAGACGCAAAGAAGGAAATTGGTACGGTTTTGAGAAACAGGGTGTCTACAGGTTGTCGGCGATACGTTTGATGCCGTCTTTGATGTACCTCTCTCCAAAATTTATCAGCAGTCCCAGACGTTTGTCGGCGATCTTCAAATACGTCAGAAGTTGCTTGTAATGGACAGGAGCAACGGCATCCACTGATTTCAATTCGAGTATCACTTTCCTTTCCACAAGGAGATCCGCTCTGAATGCCGGGGCAATCGTTATATCCTTCCATACCACCGGCAGGCAGACCTGTTCCTCAACAGAACAACCGGATCGGGTCAGTTCATAAGCACGTATGCGCTCATACGCCGACTCAAACAATCCCGGCCCCAGCGACATGTGAATCCGGAAACAGGCATCGACAACGATGCGGGCGATCTCATTTTCCGTCATAACAATCGGGTGATTGAAGTGAAAAAAACTTTGCGCCTTTGTCCTTTGCGCCCTTTGCGTGATTCCGTTTTTCACGCAAAGGACGCAAAGAGCAAAGGCGCAAAGGGGTAATTATTCAGCGGCTGCCCCCACAAAAATTTCCGTCACCTTCTTTTCCTTCATTGTGAAGACGATCCCGCCGTAGAGCGAACCGACGACGATCTTCTCCTCATCCAGCGGGTCGCTCTCCGGATCGATATCATCCAGATAGGCCGTCTTCACCTCCTCTCTCGTACTTCCGATACCGACGTTCCGGGCCGTCTTCAACGTCGATTTCCCGCCGAGCGTGATCCGGTCGGCCACTACTCCTCCCCCCGACGTCTTCACCATCCCGACCGTCACCCCCTTGCCCGGATACTTCCAGTCCTGATGCTCCAGTCCGTCGGCTCCCCACTTCTCGAACGGTGTCTTCCCGGCCGGTTCGCCAAACGCCTCCACAAGGCTCTCCCCGCTCATACCGATCCGAAGCGGGCCGACCTTCTCCCCCATCGGACCTTCAGGAATCGCATCTCCCCTCTTTTCTTCCCGCGAAGCCGTCGTATCGGAAGCCGCCGACGTGTCCGGTGCTGCGGTATCGTCTCCCCGCATATCAACACCGGAATCGTAAGGAGGAACCCGGTCTCCGGCCTGCGGCTTTTCGGCGCAGGAAAGAAGAAGAGACCCCGCAACGGCAACGACTGAAAGGGAACGGAACTTCATGACGATCTCGGTTTCTGATTGAATGAACGGACACCCGGTCTTTGTCCGGAAGGACTCCCGGCCGAAGGGAAAAACTACGACGGAGCGGATGATGGTACAAGCTCCTCCCACACACTCTCTCTCCTGCCGGATCAGTCCACAACAATGCGGGGGATATGGTCGGGAAGGCGGGTCAGCATCTCGTAGTTCATACTGTTGTTCATATCGCCGAAGGAGCTGACCGTAATAATCCGGTCTCCCTGATTGCCGATCAGCACCACCTCGTCGCCGACGGCGACCCCTTCCAGATCGGTCACGTCGATCACCATCATATTCATGTTCACCAGGCCGATCACCGGAATGCGCCTCCCCCGCAACAGCACATGGCCGTTGTTGCTGAGCGTCCGATTGTAACCGTAGCCGTAGCCGACCGGAACAGTGGCGATTCGCGTCTTCCGATTGGTCAGATACGTATCGCCGTAGCTGATATACTCTCCTTCCTCCACCTGATTGAGGCTCATCACCTTGCTCTTCCAGGAGAGAACGCGCTGCAACGGATCGGGAGAAGCGCCATTATCGAAAAGATGGCGCAGTTTCGTCTGCGAACTCGGCCAGTAGCCGTAGTTGGCAATGCCGACCCGAACCATATCCATGATCGACTCGGGGAAGTTGAAGACTGCGGCGGAGCAGGCGGTGTGCTGATAGCGGGGGAAAATTCCTTCGGCATTTATCCAGGCCGACAACCGGTTGAAGGTTCCGATCTGTGCGATAATGCGATCGTAGTTCGAAACGCTTTCGGCCCCGGCATAGTGCGTACAGATCCCCTCGACGGCAAGCACATCCCGGTTTCCCCGTATCAGTTCGATGACTTCGGAAAGCTCTTCTCTGCGAAAGCCGGTCCGGTGCATACCGGTCTCCACTTCAAGATGGATCCTTGCCGGACGACCGATCTTGCGGGCAGTTCTCAACGCATCCAGCAACCGTTCTTCGGTGAAGACATAAAAGGAGACCCCGTGCTCGATCGCCCAGGCGATGTGATCGTGATCGAGCCACCCCATCACCATCAGATCGGTCCCTTCCCGCTTGATCTCCTGTACCTTGAGGGCCTCGGCAAGGCTGAAAACGGCAAAGTGATCGACGCCGAACTCCTCGGCCAGAGGGAGAATCTGTTCGATCCCGTGACCGTAGGCGTTGGCCTTCACCACCATCGAGTAGCGAACGTTCGGACCGACCTTCCGGCGGATGTAGTCCAGATTGTTCTTCAACGCCCCCCGGCTCAGTTCGATATATGATGTGTGAAGCATATCCTTCCGTTTCCTTACCGAACGATTCCGGTTTCGCCTCGGGCTTCCGTCAGCCGCAGTGAAGTCGTACAAGTCCGTGAAAAACGTCGATCCCTTTTGTGATAAGTTCATCCGGAAAATCATAGTTCCCCGTGTGAAGCTGCGGATGTTCTTCTCCGGCACCGAGACCGAAAAGGGCTCCCGGATAACGGAGAGTAAACCGTCCGAAGTCCTCCGACCAGGAGAAAGGGACGTCGACCGGAATGACCGGCAATCCGGAACGGCGCGCGGCCTCCCGAACCACCTCGACACAATCGGAATTATTGACGACCGCGGGGAACTCTTCCGTCCACGTCGTCTCCACCCCCAGACCGTGCACAGCAGCGATCCCCCGGGCAAACTCCACCGAGGCACTGCAAAGTTTCTCCATCACATCGTTCCGGTGAGACCGCAACGTCACCATCACCACACCCTCTCCCGCCGATGTACCGAAGGCCGGCTGACCGACGCGGAGATGAATCGGCGTAATAAGGGACGAGTGGCCGAACGCCGTATGCGTTGCCGGGAGCGCGACCAGTCCCTGCAATATCTGGCAGGCCGCCAGGGCCGGATTCTTCCCCTCGTCCGGATGCGCGGCGTGGGAAGGAGCGCCGACAAGGCGGACGATCAATCCTTTCGAGGCCGAGGCAATGATCCCCTCTCTGAGAAGGACGGTTCCGGAAGGATATCCGGGAAGGTTGTGAAGAGTGTAGACGAGATCGGGTTCGATCTCTCCGAACTTCGGATCGGCCAGCACCCGGGCTGCCCCCTCGCCGGTCTCCTCGGCCGGTTGATACAGAAGGAGTACGCCCCCCCGCCCGGGACGTCTGCGACCGAGAAGGAGAGCAAGTCCGGAGACAATGGCCATATGTCCGTCGTGTCCGCACTTGTGACTGACATCGGGAACGCTGGAGCGGTGAGGGGAGTCGTTGGTTTCACGAATCGGAAGTGCATCGAGTTCGCAACGGATCATCACTATCGGTCCATCCTCTCTCCCCCGATACAGAGCGGCCACCCCTTCGCCGCCGATTCCCCTGACGATCCGGTCCGGTCCGGTCTCCTCCAGAAACCCGACAACACGATCAGCCGTTCTCACCTCCTGATTCGAGATTTCAGGATAGCGATGAAGCGTCCGGCGAAGTTCAATCAATCGGTTGAGATCGTGCGGCTCGATTGTGTTCGGAAGATCGGTCATGACGTCTCGGGACATCCGGGCATCGCTCCGGCGGCATCGGGCCGGTCCCCTCAAAGCTGAAGATCATTGCAGTTCCGGCATTGGTGTGCAAGGCCGGTTGTACCGGAGAATCTAACAAATGCGGAGGAGAACCGGTCCCTTCGTGACGAAAAGAGAGAAAGACCCGCAACGAAACCGCAACGGCTTCAGGTCGGGTCCGCTTCGGGAATCATGGTGGTGATCTCCTCTCTCTTCCTTAACTTCGGTCTTCCTGAACCGGTTTCCATTGCCATTACATCACGTAAATTTCATGTCTCTGCTCCGTCTGTTCCCGATCCTCGTTCCTTTTTTTCTCCTTGTCTCTTCATGCGGCGAAAATGATTCGACCGCAGAGCAGGCCGACACGACCGCCGTCACGCAGGAACGGCAAGGCATCTCGGTTGCCGAGTGGAAGGCGCAGGGGGGCCCCAACCCGACACAACCCTGGGGAGAGGCGGAGATGCTGAAAGGAGTGGAAGTCTACCAGTCGATGCGCCGCACGGGGACGCACGATCTTCCCCGGAAAAGCGGAGAGGGAAGCGAGATTTTCGCCCGACTCATCTCTCCCGACAATCTGAACTTCCTTGCTGACGATTCGATTCCGAGCGAGGCGAGGATGGAATCGCTGGGAAGATACATGACCGGGCTGACGCAGATCTACCTGATCTACACCGGCGCGGCCATGGGGGGCGAACCGTATGAGGACGAGGTGATCGAGGTCATGATCGTCCTGATCGGCACGGAGGCGAGATTTATGGAGATCCTGCAGGACTACCTGGCAACGGTCGATCCGGAACGCAAGGAAGACGAACTGTTCAAGTCGGGGATGAGACAGGTGCAGGACGGACTGACGCAGTCGCTGAAAGGGGTGATCACGGTACTCCGCGACAAGGAAGTCTTTACCCGGGCCCAGCTCGAACGTCTGGCCGGATCGCTCAGAAAAGATGGTGTGGATCTGATTGCCGGTCTGGATGAGGAACATCACGCGCAGCTTGAGAGCGAGGCGCGGGCCACACTGGCGGCAACCGACGACCCGGTTATTCAGGACGCACTGCGCGAGGCATTCCCGGAACTTGCCGCCGAATAATCACTTTGTGATTTCTTTGTGCTCTTCGTGTCTTTGTGGTGAATATCCGGCAAGGCGGGATTTTACCACAAAGGTACTGTGTTGCCAAGCAAGGAAAAAGTGCATCAAATATGATA
>CBFGQN010000159.1:0-8004 GCA_965650895.1 uncultured Ignavibacteria bacterium
TATGACATCTTAGGAAGACTGAAAACGGTAACGAACCCGGCGGGAGACGAGACGGAGTACTGGTATGATGACTTCGGCCGGGTTCGCTACAAGCAGCAGCCGGATCTGGGGACGATCAGCTACGCCTACGATAATTTGGGCAACGTCCGATTCGTGCAGACCGAGGAGCAGTACGACGAAGACCGGATCACATTCAACGAGTACGATGACCTGAACCGACTGGTGATCGTGGGTGAGGCGGACTTCTTCGACCACGCATCGGGGATCGGACAGGGGGTTATCGGCGGCGGGGTGACCGGGGAACAGCGCAAGGGTAGGCGCGCGTCCCGCCACAGCGGACCTTCGTCTTCAGCTCGCGCTAACGAGGATGCTGGAGTAACCGGGGAGCGTCCCGATCCGGAGAAGATTGGGAATCTGCGTCGGGTTCAATCGGTACCGACCGACGACACAATCGATCTCTACCGGATCACCGATGATCTCGACCCGAACATCCTGCACGACGACACCATCAGCGCCATCACGACGGCAAACAAAACGCTCTGGATGGCACTGAACACCTACGGCAACGCCCTGCCGATCTTCTGGGATGAACTCGACTCAATTCCCCGAAGACTGCGAGGACATGAACCAGGCTCTGTCCGATGCAATCGGACAGGCTCTGAAGCACTCGCCTCTCTTCCCATCACACCAGCACCGACTCTACCGTCCCCGCAAAAAGCTGCGTCAGAACCCGGGGACGGGTGATTGCCCCGCCGACGATGACGCCGTAGGCTCCGGCTTCCATTGCCGCTGCGGCGTCCGATGTGTTCCAGATGAATCCTTCGGCAAAGACCGGTTGCGTTACCGCCGAGGTCAGTTTGTAGAGAAGGTCGAGATGGTCCTCCGGCGATGCGGCCTGATCCATCGTCTCCGGCGTTCGTCCGAAGAGGACCGTCGAGAGGGCGTCGGCTCCGGCGTCCAGCGCCTTGATCCCCTCTTCAACCGTCGAGATGTCGGCAAGCAGATGGTGGGCCGGATAGCGTTTGCGCATATCGGAGAGAAATCGGGTTCCGTCGATCAGCGTTCCGGGACGGAGTCGGCTGGTGGCGTCGATGGCGATCACGTCGACGCCGACGCGGTAGAGGTTGTCGACCGCCGCCATGTCCGGGGTGACCAGCGGGAGATCGTCATCGTAGTTTCCGCGGATACATCCGATGATCGGCAGCCGGACCGTCGCCCGTATCTCCTTGATGTTGTCCAGTCCCTCGGCCCGAATCCCGACCGCCCCGCCGAGCATTGCCGACTGGGCAAAGAGGGCGCAGTGGCTGGGCCAGTGGAGCGGTTCGCTCGGGTCAAGCTGACAACTGACGACCACTCCCCGCCGTATCGTCTCCTCGATTCTTCTGCTCATGCTTCCTCCTCCACCCGCCAGTCAAGTTCCACAATGCTTTCACCTCCATCTACCCGGATGGTTGTCCCGTTGATCCAGGCTGCCTGTTCGGAGGCCATCATGGCGATAATCTCTCCTACCTCTTCCGGTCTCGTCAGCCGTTTGTTCGGGTTCCGTCGGCGGGCGTTCTCGACGATCGAGTCGTTCCCCGGAATTTTTCTGAGGGCCGGCGTGTCGGTCACTCCCGCTTCAATTGCGTTGACGCTGATCCGGCGGGAACCGAGTTCAAAGGCGAGTTGACGACAGTAGCTCTCAAGGGCCGCCTTTGCCGCGGAGACCGGTCCGTAGTTCGGCAGGACGTGACGGGAGCCGGAACTGGTCAGCGCGAAAACGCGTCCCCCCTCGCCGAGCAGTCCCCGCGTTACCAGATCCTGCGTCCAGTAGACCAGGCTGTTGGCCATCACATCGAGCGTCATCTCAAGCTGTGATTGTGTTACTCCCTTCTGGTCATCGGATGGAACCAGAGGACGGAGCGTACCGAAGGCGAGGGAGTGAAGCAGGAGTCCGACCGGTCCGTTCTCTCCTCCCGCGATCATCTCCGCAATCGCGTCCAGCACTTCTCCCCGCTTCCCCGCATCGGCGGCATTGACGTTGAAGAATGTGGCCGTGACGCCGTGCGATTCGATGTCGGAGCGGACCTGCTCGACCTGCGGCATCGTTGCCGAACGGTCCAGATGGACACCGATGATATGATAACCCCGCTTTGCAAGGGCCACCGCCGTCGCGGCGCCGAAACCGCTTGAGGCTCCGAGGATCAGCCCGTAATTCTTCTTCCGTATTGATTCCATCTGTATCGGTTCTTTGAATGTAAGGCGCAAAGGTACGAGATTGAGTCAGTTGGGACAACGGAGCAACAGAGACTTTCAATGGCGAAACGGAAAGCGGTTTTTCTTGACCGGGACGGCGTGGTCAACCGGCGTCTTGTCGGAGACTATGTGAAGCGCTGGGAGGAGTTTGAATTCCTTCCGGAAATCTTTCAGGTGCTGCCGGAGATTCGGCGTGCCGGATTCCTTGCGCTGCTGGTGACCAATCAGCGGGGGATTGCGCGCGGGATGATGACCGAGGAGGACCTTGCCGGAATTCATCGGCGGATGCAGGAGGAACTCTTCCGCCGGTCGGGAGAAAAGTTCGACGGCATCTATTACTGTCCGCACGATCGTGATGAAGGGTGCGATTGCCGGAAGCCGAAAGGGGGAATGATTCTGCAGGGGGGGAGGGAGTTCGATCTCGATCTTGGCCGTTCGTGGATGATCGGCGACGCGGAATCGGACGTGGAGGCCGGGATCGCGGCCGGATGTCTGACCGGACGGATCGCGCCGCCGGGAACTGCCACCAAAGCCCTTCTGCTCGGCGATGATCTTCTGTCGGTCTGGGAACAGGTCTGCGGATATGCCGGGGAAGGGGAGGATCTATAGGTGGATTTTCGAGTGGCGATTTTCGAATGGCGAAGTTTGAATGAGAGGGGAAATGGGAAACGGTACACGGATCCGATCCGTGCTGATCCGTCTCATCCGTTCAATCTGCGGTCTGTTCTTCTTCACTCCACCACATACACCCCGTCCCCCCGCCACGTTCCGTTATCACGCACCATTCGCACGATAGCATCCCGTTTCGTCTCTCCGGTCGAATCCTCCGGAATCGTCAGTCCGAAAAGAATCTCGGCGCTGTCCCCGCGAAGCACGGCGATGATCCCCGGACTGACCATCCTGATGGTCTCTTCCCCCGAAACGAAAATATCGGCGGTCGAATCGATCTCGGGCGCTTCGGTGATACCGAGTCGCTGAAATCGCTTCGATCCTTTCAGGTAGATCCGTGCGGAATCGATCACCTCGACCATTCCGGATTGCTGTTCGGGCGTTGCCGGTTTGTCGCCGCCGCCGCAGGATGCCAGCGGAACGAAAGCGAAACAGAGCAGAATCGATAAAACGTGTTGCGTCGTCATAGATGTTTGCAGATGCCGCGCAAATGTAGCAAATCGGTTCCGAATCGGGGGAGATTCCTTGCGAAACGATCGGCATTTCTTTTCCCTGCCGGACATTCCATAGATTTGGGCATGATCCGACCACTACAGCCGCAGGATGAGGAGAACCGACCCGGGTTCAAGGAACGACTCCGCTCGCTACGCTATGTCCCCAGATTGCTCCGGATGGTCTGGGAGACTCACCGGGGATATACATCGGTTATCATCCTGATCCGCCTTCTCCGTTCGCTGATCCCGGTTGCCACGCTCTGGGTCGGAAAACTCATCATCGACGAAGTCATACGTCTTGCCGCGCTGGAGGGGACCGGGAGCCTGGATCATCTCTGGTCGCTGATCGTGATCGAGGTGGCGATCGTGGTCTCCGGCGAGATCCTGATGCGTATCTCCGCACTGATTGAAAGTCTTCTCGGAGATCTCTTCTCCAACCTGACCAGTGTCCGGATGATGGAGCACGCCGCGAAGCTCGATCTGGCACAGTTCGAGGATCCCGACTTCTACGACAAGATGGAACGGGCCCGCCGGCAGACGGTCAACCGGATCGCCCTGCTGACGCAACTGTTGAATATCGGGCAAAGCCTTATCACCCTCGTCTCTCTGGCGGCCGGTCTGCTGGTCTACAACAAGTGGCTTTTCATTCTTCTTCTTCTGGCGGTGATTCCGAATTTCCTCGGCGAGACCCGCTATGCCGCTCTCGGCTATTCCCTTCTCTACCGGTGGACGCCGCAGCGCCGGAAGCTGGACTACTACCGCTACATCGGGGCGAGCAACGAGACGGCCCGGGAGATCAAGACATTCGGTCTGTCCGACTGGATCACCGAACGATACCGTCTGCTGGCCGATGAGTTCTACGAGGAGAACAAGCGACTTTCGATCCGCAAGGCCATTATCTCCACGCTCCTCTCCTTTATCGGCGAGGCCGGATATTACACCGCCTACATCGTGATCCTCCTCGATGCGGTCGGCGGGGCGATCACGATCGGTACGCTCACCTTCCTCTCCGGCTCCTTCATGCAGGCGCGGGGCAGGATGAGCCAGATTCTGGGGGATGCCGGACGAATTCAGGAGGGGAGTCTCTACCTGAAGGATCTGTTCGATTTCTTTGAGGTGCAACCGACCATCGTCTCTCCTGCGAACGCGCTTCAGGTCCCTTCCTCTCTGAAGGAAGGTTTCGTCTTCGAGAATGTCGGGTTCAAATATCCGGAAAGCGAACGCTGGGCGGTGCGTGGCGTCTCCTTCCGGCTCCGTCCGGGAGAACGGGTTGCTTTTGTCGGAGAGAACGGAGCGGGGAAGACGACGCTGACGAAGCTGATCGCCCGGCTCTATGATCCGACTGAAGGACGGATTCTTCTGGAGGGACGGGATCTGCGGGAATACGATCTGTCGTCATTGCGTCGGGCAATCGGCGTTATCTTTCAGGACTTCGTGAAGTACGAACTGCAGTTCAACGAGAACATCGGTGTGGGAGATATCGAGGGGATGATCGACCATATCGACGGAGGAAAAAATCAGGGAGAGATTCCCGATGCGATGGTGGCGGCCGCCGAAAAGTCTCTTGCCTCGGCCCTGCTGGATCGTTTTCCAAAAGGGTGGAGTCAGATGCTGGGGCGTCGGTTCGAGGGGGGAGTCAATCTGTCGGGGGGAGAGTGGCAGAAGATCGCACTGGCACGGGCCTATCTCCGGAATACGCAGATTCTGATCCTGGACGAACCGACCGCCGCGCTCGACGCACGGGCGGAATACCAGGTCTTCCTTCGCTTTTCGGAACTGGTGCGCGATCGC
This sequence comes from uncultured Ignavibacteria bacterium, assembly GCA_965650895.1. GTDB lineage: Bacteria > Bacteroidota > Ignavibacteria > OLB7 > OLB7 > JAGWAZ01. The sequence goes on from CBFGQN010000159.1 coordinate 5,190, forward strand.
ATGGCCATCATCATCTCCCACCGGTTCTCCACCGTCCGGATGGCCGACCGGATCGTGGTGCTGAGCGAAGGGCGTGTGGTGGAAGAGGGGACGCACACCGAGCTTGTACGGCGGGGAGGACTCTATGGCGAACTCTTTGCGATGCAGGCCGAAGGGTATCGTCCCGATTGAAATGCCCTCTTCTGCGAATCGGCTCCTGGAATCGACCGAGGCCTGTTTGTCCGAACGATCCGTACATGATTTTCATCGACAACCGAAACCACAACGATCCCCGGATCAACCTTGCGCTGGAGGAGTTTATCGTCCGCAACCGGCCGGATAGAGACTATCTGCTTCTCTACGTGAACGATCCGTCGGTCATCCTCGGCAAACACCAGAACGCGCTGGAGGAGGTCGATCGGATGTTTGCCCTCGGGGAGGGAATTCAGGTGGTGCGGCGGATTTCCGGCGGCGGAGCCGTCTATCACGATCGCGGCAACCTGAACTTCTGTATCGTTACCGATCATTCTCCTGAACGGCACAACAACTATCGCCCCTTTCTCAAACCGGTTATCGACCTTCTGGCAACGCTCGGGGTCCGGGCCGAACTGAACAACCGGAACAGTCTGGTCCTCGCAGACGGACGAAAGTTCTCCGGCAACGCGCAGTTCGCAAGCAGAGGGAGGATGCTGAGTCACGGAACGCTCCTCTTCGATTCCGATCTCGAAGCTCTGACCGCCGCCCTCAGTCCGAAGGTCCGATTGATGGAATCGAGAGCCGTGCAGTCGATCCGGAGCGATGTCGTCAATCTCCGCTCGGTTCTTCCTTCCGGTATGACGCAGAAGGAATTCAGCGACCGGTTGATTCGGGAGTTCTCCGGAGGAGAGCCGACTGTGGAAGGGTTGAGCGATGGCGACTGGAAGGAGGTCACGGAGCTGGCCGAGCGGAAGTATGCCTCGTGGGAGTGGAACTTCGGTCGCACGCCCCGGTTTGTGCTGCGCCACACTCTGCCGAACGGTTGCTCATTCGAATTGACGGTGCGGGATGGCGTTATTGAAGAAGTGGAGATCGAAACGGAGAGAGAACCGGAACCCTGGGTCCCCGCGATGAAGAGTCTGAGGGGCAAACGCTACGAGGCGGCCATGTTGAAGGAAATACTTGACGATATGACCACACCGAATAGAGGTGTTGAATGAAAGGCATTCTTCTTGCCGCCGGACTGGGGACACGGTTGCGACCGATCACGGACGATCTGCCGAAATGCCTTGTCCCGATCGGGGGGCGTCCGCTTCTCTCCTGGTGGCTCGATCTGCTGGAGCGTCACGGGGTCACCGATGTGCTGATCAATCTTCACTACCTGCCGGAGAAGGTGCGTGAGTTTGTCCGAGCGTACGAAGGACCGGTCCGGATCGAACTCGTCTTCGAGAAGGAACTGCTCGGAAGCGGAGGGACGCTCCACGCGAACCGGGACCGGTTCTCCGCAGAGGAGCAGTTCTATATTCTCTATGCCGACAACCTGACAAACGCCGATCTGACTTCTCTGCGGGAGTACAATGCAGCCGATCCTCTCCCTTTGACCGTCGGACTGTTTCATGCGGAGAACCCTTCGGCCTGCGGCATTGCTGAGCTGGATGGATCAGGGAATGAAGAGGGGAGGATCGTCTCCTTCGTCGAGAAACCGGAACGCCCGGCGGGCGACCTCGCCTCGGCCGGTATCTTCGTTGCCCGTCCGGAACTCTTTGAGTACATTCGCCCCGCTTCGTATCCGTACGACTTCGGTCGACACGTCATGCCCGGTCTTGCAGGAAGGATGAACGGAAAGTTGATCGATGGTTATCTGAGGGATATCGGAACGCTTGAAAGTCTGGCGCGGGCGGAAGAAGAATGGTTGAATAGTTAGATGGTTGTGTGGTTGAATGGTCAGGTGGTTGCATGGTTGAAGTGGTATTGTTCTGCATCGGCAGGATACCGAGGAAGGGAGGACATCCGATGATTCTTCGACAAGGGATAACTTCGTATAAAACACGTACAACGCAGAACTCAACATTGAAGCTGACGGCTCAGAGCTGACTGCTGATTGCTCACGCAAAGAACGCCAAGAGCAAAGCCGCCAAGCTCAAAGCCGACTGCTCATAGCTCAAAGCTGACCGCTCATAGCTCAAAGCTGACCGCTCATAGCTCAAAGCTGACCGCTCAAAGCTCAAACCCGACACCATATCCCGCAATGCTCATAACACAAACGCCACTTCGCATCAGTATAGCCGGCGGAGGGACCGACCTTCCGGACTACTATCGTCAACACGGAGGCTACGTTGTCTCGACGGCGATCGACAAGTATATCTACGTCATTGTCAACGCCCGGTACGACGACAAGGTCTACGTTGACTACTCACAGAAGGAGATCGTCGACGACGTAGGGGAGATCCATCACGACCTGGTACGTGAGGCGGCCCGTATGACCGGGATGACGCGGGGATTCGAGGTGGCGATGATGGCCGATATTCCGTCGGAGGGTTCGGGACTCGGTTCCTCCTCTTCGCTGACCGTCGGGCTTCTCAATGCGTTCTATCATTATCAGGGGCGACAGGTGGAGCGGGAGGAACTTGCCCGGCAGGCCTGCGAGATCGAGATCGACATTCTGGGACGCCCGATCGGCAGGCAGGATCAGTACATCGCCGCATACGGCGGACTCCGGGCCTTTGCGTTCGGTGCGGACGAGCGGGGGGATTATGTGGAAGTGGAACGGCTGGAGCTTGACAGTCATCAGAAGCGGAAATTCGGAAGCAATCTTCTCCTCTTCTTTACCGATATCGTCAGGAAGTCGTCCGCCATCCTC
>CBFGQN010000160.1:0-7963 GCA_965650895.1 uncultured Ignavibacteria bacterium
AGCTGATTGCTGAAAGCTGATTGCTGAAAGCTGATTGCTGAAAGCTGATTGCTGAAAGCTGATTGCTGATTGCTGAAAGCTGAAAGCTGATTGCTGAAAGCTGAAAGCTGATTGCTGAAAGCTGATGGCCCAAACTAATGACTAAAGCACGACTGCTAAAAGCTCAAAGCTGACTGCTGAAAGCTGATGGCTCAAAGCTGATACCTCCACAAAAAACAATGATCGCTTTCGAGGACATACGGAACAGTTTCAAGGGGCGCATCGAGCTCGGCGAGTCGATGGCGCGGCACATGACCTTTCGTATCGGAGGTCCGGCCGACATCTATCTGGAGCCGAACGACAAGGAAGATGCCCTTGCCCTGTTCCGATTCCTGGCCGACGAGGAGATGCCCTGTGTGTTGATCGGCAACGGAAGCAACCTGCTGATTGCCGACGAAGGGATTCGCGGGGCGGTCGTCAATCTTGAGGCCGGGTTCAACTATCTCCGCTCGGTCGACGGAGAGATCATCGCCGGTGCCGGGGTGAAGCTGGCGAAGTTCGTCGACTTCTGCATCAACAACAGATGTGGCGGTGTGGAGATGCTGGCCGGAATTCCGGGAACGCTCGGCGGAGCCGTCATCATGAATGCCGGGGCATACGGAGGAGAGATCGCCGATTACATCACACGGGTCGATCTGATTCGCGACCGGAAACTTCTCTCCATCGGCAAGGAAGACGGAGGCTTTGCCTACCGTACCTCCGATCTGCAAAGGGATGTGGTGCTGGAAGCGGCCTTCCGGTTTCCGGAGGGAGTGCCGGAGCCGATGAAACGGAAGCGCCGAGAGCTCCTGATAAAGCGCAATGCGTCGCAGCCGGTGAATTGGCCGAACGCCGGAAGCATCTTCAAGAATCCTCCGGACGACTATGCGGCCCGGTTGATCGAGGCGTGCGGTCTGAAGGGACATCGCATCGGAGGAGCGCAGATCAGCGAGCTTCACGCAAACTTTATCATCAATATCGACAACGCATCGGCAAACGATGTGGTGGAGCTGATGGTGATCGCACGGCGGGGGGTTCTGGAACGGTTCGGAGTCCGGCTGGAACCGGAGATCAAACTGATCGGCTTTGCAGAGGACGTGATCAATCGGGTGACCTCGTAACGGTATGAAGAAGAGAACAACCAGATCGCGCAAGCTGACGAAGAAGGAACGGGAGGCCCGGAGCGAGTCCCGACGGTTCGCCTCGAAGGTTTCGCTCGGCATCATCCTGACCGGAGGAATCATCGGTCTGGTGGCCGTTGCAAACAAGTGGATCGCCCGCGAACATCTGGACTCGATTTCGATTCGGGGACTTGCAGTGCTGGACACGACGGAGATACTGGAACAGGCCGCCCTTCCCGATTCCGTTCGGGTAAAGGACGTCGATCTGGAAGAGGTGGAGAAACGATTGAGCGCCCATCCCTTCGTTGAAAGCGTCGCCGTCTGGGAAGGTGGTTCAGGCAGCCTGGTCATCGAGGTCCGCGAGCGTGCGCCGGTGGCCGTGACGGTCATCAAGGGAGAACCGGTCTACCTCGACGCCTCGGCCATCCCGCTCCCCTACCGGTTCGGCATAGCCGCTCCGGACGTGCCGGTCCTCGAAGGAGTGAACAGCGAAGAGGGAGTCGACAGCATAAAAGTCATCGAGGCGATTGAAGTGGCCGAGTCGTTGCGGGAATACAATGACCTTCTCTACCGGCGCATCGCCACCATACGGCGAGGAGAAGACGGAGCCTTCAGCTTCACGCTGACCGATAATGCCGTGCCGGTGATTGCCGGAGAGAAGGATGAAATCCTTGCGCGCCTTCCGAAGCTGGAACTCTTCCTCGCCGAGGTCCTCAGGCGGCGGGGGGCGGCGAATCTGCAGAGGATTGATCTCCGGTGGGACGGACAGGTCGTTGTCCGCTGGAAGAATGGCGGAAGAACTCCCGCTGATATGGCGGAATTGTGAGCGGAAGATGAATCGAATTGCAGATGGAGTTCTGCATTCACCATAGAAAGAGTATATAGCGAGCAGAGAAATAAGAGAACCATGAGTAAGGCAGAACAGAACATTTTGAACGGCCAGGGAGAGGTCCCGGGGAACGGCTCCGATGCCGGCCAGGATGTCATCGTCGGGCTTGATATCGGCACCAGCAAGGTCTGCGCCATCGTCGCCCGACGTGACCAGGAGAACCCTCGTCAGGTACACGTTCTCGGCGTGGGACATGCGCCGTCGGACGGATTGAACCGGGGTGTCGTCGTCAATATCGAGAAGACCGTCCGTTCGATCGAACGTGCGGTGGAGGGGGCCGAGGCCCAGTCGGGAGTGAAGATCCGTTCGGTGATCGTCGGCATCGCCGGCGATCACATCCAGTCCTTCCCGAGCCGGGGCGTCGTCACGATCAGCGACCCGGAACAGGTCGTCTCGCAGGCCGACGTCAACCGGCTCCTGCAGGACGCCCAGCGGATCAGCCTTCCGTCGGATCGCCGCATCCTCCACGTGATCCCGCAGGAGTACATCATCGACGGGCAGGACGGCATCAGCGATCCGGTCGGCATGTCCGGTCTGCGGATGGAGGCGAACGTCCACGTCATCACCGGACTTGTCACCGCAGCGCAGAACATCTATCGATGTGTCGAGCGTGCCGGACTCCACGTGGCCGACATCGTTCTGGAACCGCTCGGCAGCAGCTATGCCGTCCTTGAGGAAGATGAACGTGAGGTCGGCGTCGGACTGATCGACATCGGCGGGGGGACCACCGACATCGCGGTCTTTGAAGACGGGACGATCCGCCACACCTCGGTGATCGGCATCGCCGGACACATGGTGACGAACGACATCCGGAAGGGACTCGGCATCATCGGCGAGCAGGCCGAGCGGGTCAAGCAGGAGTATGGGTACGCCTACGGCGCGATGATCCTGAACGACGAGTCCTTTATGATCCCGGGTATCGGCGGCCGCAAGGCAATGGAGGTAACCAAGTCGATGCTGGCCCGGATCATTCAGCCCCGCATGGAGGAGATCCTGGAGTTTGCCCTGGCCGAGATCAAGCGTTCCGGCTATCTCCGCCATCTCTCCGCAGGGGTCGTTCTGACCGGCGGCGGATCGCTGCTGCGGGGCTCGGCCGAACTTGCCCAGGAAGTGCTCGGAATGCCGGTGAAGATCGGTATCCCCTCAGGCTTCGGCGGCGGCGCACTGGCTCCGGAAGTGGAGTCTCCGGTCTACGCAACCGGCGTCGGACTGGTGATGCGCGCGCTGAATCAGGTCTCCGACATCGACACGATGGAAGAGAAGAAAACGGTGGAGGGTATCGAAGAGGAGGAGGAAGAAGTCGGGAGAGAGTCCGTCTTCACACGCATGAAAAAGTTTTTTGAAGAACTGTAGAGAGGTCGATGCGCGCAAAGGCCGGGATAAAAAACGTCCAGTCCGGCTTTTGCATCGGCAATCTCTGCGGTTTTGAAAGTTGAATGTTTAATTTTGAAGTAATCGGCTCAACACATAAACGAGGGAGGACCACAGACCATGATTGAGCTTGACCACAATGCCGAAATGTACAGCGCAAAACTGAAGGTCGTCGGTGTCGGAGGGGGTGGCGGCAACGCCATCAACAGTATGATCGAACGGGGACTTGAGGGTTGCGAATTCGTCGCCGTCAACACTGACGCACAGGCGTTGTCCAAAAACCAGGCACCCCACAAGGTACAGATCGGAAAAGAGTTGACCCGGGGACTCGGGGCCGGGGCGAATCCCGATATCGGACGGGATGCCTCGCTCGAGGATCAGGAGGAACTGGGGCAGATCCTTACCGGCAGCGACATGGTCTTCGTGACCGCCGGAATGGGGGGAGGAACCGGAACCGGGAGTGCGCCGGTGGTGGCGGCCGTGGCCCGGGAGCACGGAGCGCTCGTCGTCGGCATCGTTACCCGCCCGTTCAACTGGGAGGGGAAGCCGCGCCAGTCCAAGGCCGAGAGCGGTATCGAGGAACTGCGGAAGCATGTCGACACGTTGATCGTGGTTCCCAACCAGCGTCTTCTCTCGATTATCGACAAGAACACCAGTCTGCAGGATGCCTTCCGAAAGGTGGACGACGTTCTCTACAACGCCACCAGCGGCATCGCCCGGATCATCACGGGGCAAGGCTCCATCAACGTGGACTTTGCCGACGTCCGGACGATCATGCAGGATATGGGTGAGGCGTTGATGGGGACCGGTATTGCCGCCGGCGAGGATCGCGCGGTCGAGGCGGCCCAGAGCGCCATCTCATCGCCGCTGCTCGAAGGCGTCTCGATCTCCGGATCGCAGGGCGTTCTCATCAACATCGCCGCCAGCAGCAGCCTGACGATGATGGAGATCGACGAGGCGGTCGACATCGTTTACAAGTCGGTCGGACAGGATGCCAACATCATCTTCGGCGTCGTCATCGACGACTCGCTGGAAGATAACATGACCGTGACGGTGATCGCCACCGGTTTCAACAAGAAGGCCGCGCAGAAGAACGAGACCGAGGAGAAATCGGCCGGCATGCAGTTCCGTTCCACCGGCTTCGAATTGAAGCGTGAGGAGGAGGCCCCGCAGCAGAAGGCTCCGGTCACGCAGCCGCAGACTCCGCCGACACCGCGTGAAGAACCGGAGGAATACGTTCCGAACAATCCCGGTACCTACAAGAAGTACGACGTCCCGGCCTACGAGCGCCGCAACGTCAGCCACGAAGTCATGCGGGGCGGCTTCGACATCCCGAAGGCGAACGACGGAAAGGAGGAGACCGAGGAGAACCGGAATCAGGAGGAAGCCCGCCCCCGTGCAGAACGGGCGGCGTTCCTGCGGAGGATTATGGATTAGGGAAGAGCGGAAGCTCTCTTTCGGATCTTGATAAAGGAGCCGGAGCGGTTGAAAGACCGGTCCGGCTTTTTTTTCTGTTCATTCCCGCGCGAACAAACCGTTGTATGCTCCGAAATTCGTATGATTATGCCCGCATGATGCCGTTTCGGTCTCCATATCGACTTGATGCCGTTTCCCGCCCCCTGCTGGGAGGGATGCTTTTCTGGCTTGTCCTCTTCTCCGGCTGCTCCGATACGGCGGAAGTCGTTGATGAAGGAAGATTGATTCCGGGCGTCGGGAGCCTCTTCACGACGATGGTGGTTCATCAGGTGGGGAACGTCGGTCCCCCCGAGGAGACTTCGATGAACTTCTCGGTGCAGGTGACCGATATGATTGTCGAGGGGAAGGAGCGGGTGGTCCAGTTTGCGGCCGATACGCTGGTGACGCTGATCGCCTACGAGTCGAACGGCGATCTTTCTCTCTACATGAAACAGGGAACCTTCGGCGATTGTCCTCTTCCCGGCGGCTGGCTCCGCGTTCCGTTCGGCGGTGAAACGGAAGTCTCCGATACGCTGGAGGCGACCGAGAAATGCGCGGTTGTGTGGAGCGCGCGACCTTCGGGGAGCGAACGGGTCGTTATCGACGGGAGGTCGCTGGAGACGCAGCGGGTGACCGCCGAACTCCGGTCCGAGCGGCTCGGCGAAGAGCCGGGGTTCTATTCCAGACTCTACACCCTCTGGTATGCTCCGGAACTCGGCTACGTCGTCCGCGAACATCTGGTGGGAATCGCGGGACATGGAGAGGATGTGGACACGGTCGGCCTGTCGCGCCGCGAACTGAAAGAATATACGTTGCAGTAAGAGGACCGACGGAATCACCCTCCGTCAAAATCCGGCTTATCCCATCGACCTCCCACTCTATAAACTCTTGACTCTACGAACTCTATAAACTCTACGAACTCACAACATGCACCGCATCTCGTTGACTCTGTTCCTGTTTCTCCCACTCCTTTTCCTTGCCTGCAGTGAAGAGAAAGATCCCGTGGAGAAGCCGGCTCCCGAAATGGTCCGGATCGATCCTCCGCCACCTGTCGATACGGGCTATAACCCGGCAAACGAGGATGCGTTCGAGTATACGATCTGGCGCGAGTACGTCGAGCTGGCCACGCAGGTGCCGAAGAGAAAAGCCGACAGCGTCATGCGGTCGGTGACCGGTTCCAATTCCGATCCGCGTACCGTGCGGAAGCGGCTGAAGGAGGAGCTGGACCAATTGAACGCGTTGCAGGATACGATCGCCCGCTTTACCATCCACGACAAGTACGATATCTCCTACGACTCAATCCAGGCGATTCTCGATGAGGTCGACGGGAAGATCAAGCGGGGTGAGATCGAGCGATAAGGCGTCTACAGGGAAAGAGATAGACCGCAGATGACACGGATCAAACGGATCTGCGCCGATCTGTTCAATCTGCGTTATCTGCGGTCTGTTCCTTCCGGTCGGTTCATCAACTGCACCACAACACCATGAAGCACGGACGACACCGTCCCATACTCCTGACGCTGTTGGTCGGACTGCCGATCCTCTACTGGCTGGTCCTTCTCTTCGCCCCCCGTGCGTTTGACCATCTCTGGTTCTGGTTCTGGTTTGCCAAGGTGACGCCCCTTCCCCGCTGGTGGCTCCGTGCGATTCCGGTTGCTCTGATCTTTCTTCTGCTCCGCCCGATGCTGCGGAACATCCGTTCCTCCCTGCTTGCCGTTTCGCTGATCTTTCTGATCGGCTACCTCACCCAGTGGACCTTCACGCTGATGGAAGGACGGGGGATCGAGCCGATGGCCGAGAAGATGACCTATCCGGAGATTGCCCACTCCTTCTTTGCGAGCAAAGCGGTGGGACCGATCGACGCGGCGGAATTGATCGGCACGTATGATGAATTGATTGCACGGGACTCTCTCCCACGTTTCCCCTTCATCACCAAGCCTCCCGGACATTTCCTGACCTATATCGCCACCGAACGCCTCGGTCGTCTGCTGTTCGGCACTCCGGATGGACCGACCGCCCGACTGGAGCAATTGTCCCGCTTTGCGTCGTTCCTCTGGCCGATGCTCACCTTCCTCGCCCTCTTCCCGATGTATCTTCTGGCCCGCCGGTTCCTGAACGAGGAGGAGAGCCGGACCGCACTTCTGCTCTATACCCTCTCCCCGAACATCGTGCTGATGACGATGCATCTGGATCAATGCCTTCTCCCTTTCCTGTTTCTCTGCGTGATCCTTCTCTTTCTGAAGAGCGTGGAGAGAAAGAATCCTATGCTTATGTCTCTTTCGGGAATCGCTCTCGGAGTTGCTACGTTTTTCTCTTTCTCGATGGTGACGTTGTTCCCGTTGCTGGGACTCTGGCACGGAATTCGTCAGGTGACGGAGGCAAAGCGTGGACGAAATTCGTGGGGGAAGATATTTGCGGTGGCGATCCGGCCGACATTGGTTCCGATGACCTTCCTCGTTGTCGGCTTTCTTCTTTTTCATCTGGCGGTGTGGCTGAGCTTCGACTACAACTGGTTTGCGGAGTACCGGACGGCACAGGAGGCGCACGGTCTCTGGAAGATTCAGCAGTGGGATATGATCCGGACCGTCTGGGTCGGCTTTCTCGATCTGTTCGAGTATGCCGTCTGGATCGGCTTCCCGATTGCCCTTCTCGCGCTGCTCCGTTCCGGCGTCACCGTGGATCGACTTCGTCGCCTCCAACTCCGCAGCACCGATGCGATGCTTCTCTCCCTGCTGATTCTCCTCTTCGTTCTCTCCTTCTTCGGCAAGACGGTCGCCGAGACCGGCAGACTCTGGACGTTCCTGCTCCCCCTGGTACTGATTGCTGCGGTTGCCGGCTCCCGTCTCTTCCCCAAACGCTTCCGTTCCGCCCTTCTCCTGCTTGTCATCACCCTGCAGATTATTCATACATTCTTTATGCGATGGTTGCAGGATTTTGCATGAGAGTGTGGGAGAGTCGAGAGTTGGAGAGTGTATAAGTGCTGAAAGCGGGAGAGTCGGGAGTCAGAGGTCGAGAGTTGAGAGTCAGGAGTCGAGAGTCCAGAACGGAAAGCTGACAGCTCACAGCTCAAGGCTCACAGCTCAAGGCTCACAGCTCAAGGCTCACAGCT
>CBFGQN010000161.1:0-7916 GCA_965650895.1 uncultured Ignavibacteria bacterium
GAAGCTGAAAGCGTCCGCTCCCTTTCCGTTCGGAAGAGGTAACGGTATCGACGAGGATGTCGAGGTCACTGATCTGAATACAGGACTCGATGCCGGTCCCCTCCAGCCTTCCGTCGACCGAATCGGCCTTGCCGTTCATCGTGTAGTGCAATCGCAAACGGGCGGAGTAGGCTTTCTGCACGGTCGGCCGAAAGGCAACGCGGACCGTCTCGGTGACCGACGGATTGATCATCCTGCCCGGAGTCACATTCCCCGGGCTGACGATTTCAAAAGCCCTGCCCGGATTATCCACGATCTCGATCCTCTCCACCCGGAACGGATCGCTGCCGTCATTACCGACCTGAATGCTTTGACTGTACAGCTCCGTTCGATTCTTTGTACAAGGATTCCGTGCGGTCACCCAGCGGCCTCCCCAGTCATATCCCTCAATAAACGGACCGGGTGTGATGACCCGTGCGGTCCAGACCGATGTATCGCGGCAGCTTCTGGTGCTCGCCCAGAACCGGGCCGTCGTTCGGAACATTCCTCTGGATTCCTCCGAACCGAATGTCACGTCGATCGTCAGGCATTCCTTCGGGCCAAGCACAGCATCGGCCAGCTTCTGCATGTCCGCTCCCGATATCCGGAACTCATCCGGCAGCCATGTCAGGAATGCCTTTCCCGATCCCGAATCGTGGAAGGTAATCTCCCCCTTGCCGGTATTGCAGACCTCCAACGAAAGCGTTCTTTCTTCACCCGACATCAACACTCCGAAATCCAGATCACTTACGGAGAGGCAGGGAGGGACTGTGGAGACCGTCAGCGGGAGGGCAGCCGAGCTACAGCCGAACATCACCTTCAACGAATCGATGTATGTACGATTCGCCTCCGGAGGGACAGCATCAATCCAGACCTTCAGGGCTTCTCCCTGCTTCAGCAGAACGGAATCCGTTCCGCCGCTCCAGTCAAACTCCGGCTCGGTCCGCGTGATGACGAATCCCCGATTACCGAACGCAAAACCGAGCCCACGAACCGTCACATCCAGCTCAAGGGAATTGTTCAACGTCACCGGACGTTCGCCCGCCTGTTCGTTGACTCGCACACTTCCGAAATCGACCTCCGCCGGATCGGCATCCAGGCGTTCGGCCGTGTAGCTGTACTCGATCCTTCTGATTTCTCCGTCCCGTGTCCTGTCCTTGAACTCTACAACGCCCCGGGCATCACGCAACGGATCGACCGGCAACAGACGCAGACGGATCAGGCGAACGCTCTCTTCGGTCAGACCGCCGACCGGTTCGATGAATTCGAGTCGCACATTTTCATTTAACAGCGAATCGTTAACCAGCCGCACGAACCGCAGTCCGGCTGCGTTCGAGTCGACGGCCCGGATAGTCACGGTCATCACTCCGCAGTCGGTCGCGGTCTCCACTTCGTACTCACCCGGACGTTCAAGAACGCAGCGGGAGGGGGCCAGCGGATAGCCGTACATCATCGCCGTGTTCTCTTCATATTCCGACGGGTGCCCGGATGTGGTCGATCGTCCTTTGGATTCCTCTTCCCTCTCCGCCCCTCCCGGGCGATGCAACTCATACCCTGTCCACGTACCGTAGACAAACCCGCCGAATCGTGCTCCTTCCTTCCCTTCGATCACATAGTTCAGCCCCGGATCGACGGCCATCGTCCCCCATACAAATGTTCTCTCACCACTTCGGATCGTCCCATGATCGAAAGGGAAAGGACGGGATTCCGTATTTCCCCATCGATAGGATATCCGACCACTGTCCCCCCTCTCAGCCACCACATTGATATAATGCTTCATGCTTGAGGGATAGGAGGGAGCCTTGAACGGAGCAAAGGACGTCCACTGTTCGCGCGGCGTCATCTCCACCATATAGGTCCCCCACGATTTGTAGGAGGCACCGGGAATATTGCCCGCGCCCCCCCCCAGGGGTGCCCCGTCGAATTTGCCCACCGGTCGCGGCGACTGGAAGGCCTGGGCAGGCTCCGTCGACCGGTATGAGAGGCCGTTGGTCAGGTCGTGCAGCACATCATGCCGGAACGCTCCGCTGCTCAACGCAATCCCGAGCAAGTCGGACGAAGAGGAGTCTTCGATATAGGTCAACTCATCGGTTGTTGCATAGATGCGAACATACTCCCTGTCGCGCACGGGCTGAGCATCGGGCCGTTGAGCCACTATATCCCAGGTCGGCGTAAAAACGAACTCCTTCCCATGCTGTTCAACCGGCGTCAGCCATTCGGCAACCATATCCTTGAAAGAATTCGCCCCCAGAAAACCTTCATCGAACGGTTCGTGCCATGTACGGGTGTTGCCGCTTACCACACCGACCGGTTTGTCGGCAACAATGGAGGTCCCGGCAATATCCGGTTGCGCATCGTACATCTCACGGCCGGTATCGACAACCGACTGTACCAAGTATGCCTCTCCTCCGTTCAATATCACACGCCGACAGGCTGCACATGAGGCGAGAGAATCGGTCGGAGTGATCACCACTTCCGTGTTGTCATAGGCGGCAATCACCAGGATTTCCGCCGGGGCGGGAACTTTCGTCCTGGCGTTGAACTGGAGTTCACCGCCAGGTATGATATTGCGGACGAACCGGCCTTCCCACGTCGCCGCGTAATACTCCTTTCCCCACGCCCCCACCGGTATCGGCGTGAAGGCGGCACAACCGAAGCGTGTTGCCATATAGGCATAGATGATCACCGACGATTCCGACTCGATCTTCAGAACATTTGTTTGCGGAGAATTCCTCACTGAAATAAGAGGGACCGCTACCTCTCTCGTATCGAACTCAAGGATATCCCCTGCAACTATGTTTTTCAGGATCGGCGAACCGGTGGAACGGCCGATCCTGACCTGCTGATCGACCGGAGAGTAGATGTAGAGAAAGAATTCTTCCGGATAGTTCGCCGCAAAGCGTGCGTCCTGCCGGTTGGTTACCGTGTCCGGCAAGGCTACGTAGTAGAGCGTTCCGCCGCTGCATGGATCCGGTTCGCCCCTTTCCTGTGCGATTGCGGTTGATGCGGTCAGGACAAAAATTCCAAGAAGCAGAAAGGCCCGGTACGGATAAAAGAAGGTTGATGGAAGAGACATGACGGATCCTCGGGGGAATGGGTATGAATGATTGCAATCAACGATTGATCGGAAGTGAAAGGATAGAACGGCACGGCCCGCAGAAGTCTTCTCCACGAACCGTGCCCGTATAAGCGTGACTGCAGCCTATCGAACAAGAACGACCCGTCGCGAGACATTCCACGCACCGGAGTGAATCCGTACATGGTAGATTCCCGCAGCGGCGTTTGTGCCGTCCCATCCTGTACGGTGTTCACCGGCTTCCAGTTCTTCACGCAGCAATTCCCGTACCATTCGGCCCTGCGCGTCATAGATCCGCACAGTCGTCAATCCGGACTTGCCGAGGGTAAAGGCAACCTCCAGATCCCGACTGAACGGATTCGGCGTGATGGAGTTGACGTGATATCCCTTCACACCTGCGACATCCTCACGAACCGATGTGGTCATCCGTACGCGGGCGGTCCAGACCTAGGTGTCGCGGCAACTGCGGGTGTTCCCCCAGAAACGTCCGACGGTCCGGGCAACACCCTCAACCTCCGAAGAGAACGTCACATTGATCGTCACACAGCCGCCGGCGCCGAGCTGTACGTTCTGCAATTTGGCGATGTCGGAAGGATCGACCTTGAACTCGGTCCCGCCCCACGTCAGGTAGGCTCCGCCGCCGGTTGCGGTCGAGTCGTGGAACGTGACGCTCCCCTGTCCGAGATTGCAGATCTCCAGCGGAAGCGTCTTCTTCGCTCCGGGTTCCACCGTTCCGAAATTCAGATCGTTGACGTAGAGACAGGGATCGACCGTGACCGCCCGCAACGGCAGGGCAGTACCGGAACATCCGAAGTGAATGACAAGCGAATCCTGATAGACCCGGTTCTCGTCGCGAGGGGTGATGTCGATCCAGACCTTCAACGACTGGCCACTCTTCAGCACAAGCGAATCCATTCCGCTCATCCGGTCGAAATCGGGATCGGTCCGGGTGATCTCGAAGTTCTGATTGCCGAAGCGGAACTCCAGCCGGCGTATAACGACATCTTTGTCCATGGGGTTGGTGATCGTCACCACGCGTTCGCCGGCCGGAACGTCACGCTGGACGTTGCCGAAGTCGATCCCCCGCTCGGGAGTGATGGTAATACGCTCGGCTTCATGCTTGTAGAGGATACGGTAGACCTGCCCGCCACAGGAACGATCGGCAAACTCGATCACGCCGTGAGCCTCCATCGAGGGATCGATCGGTTTGACGTAGACCCTCGCTTTGGAGATCTTCTTTTCCTGCAGAGTACGCGGACTCTCCGGCTCGACAAAGACCAGTTGCGCATTGGAAGAGGAGTCCGGGTTCAGGCGGATGAACGACAGTCCGACCGGGTTGGCATTCAATGCCTCGATCGTCACCTCCAGTCTTCCGCATCCGTCGAAGATCGTCACCTCGTACTCGTCCGGTTCGGCATTTACGCAACGTGCCGGGGGGAGAGGATAGCCGTACGACAGGGCAACTTCTTCCTCATACTCCATACCGGTCGGTCTCCACACTTCCAGACCCTGCCTGCTTCCGTAGACGAAGCCGCCGAAGCGGGCACCATCCATGCCCCTGATCGAGTAATTCAATCCCGGAGTGAGCGGCATCGATCCCCAGATCAGTCCGGTCCCCGGTATCGTATCCCGGTTGAAGGGGAAGGGACGGTTTCCTATTCCGTCCGAACTGAAGAGGATATTATCGATATCCTTCCGGTCGGCAACGACGTTGACATAGTGCTGCATGCCTTCGGGGTAGGAGGGGACCGCCAGAGGGGCAAACGATGTCCACTCCTCCCGCGGCAGCATCTCCACCATGTAGGTCCCCCACGAAGTATAGGCCGCTCCCACCTCGTTCCCCCCTCCGGTCGTGCCGTTGGACCGGATGACCGACTCGGGAGACTGGAAGGCCTGGCCGGGATCAGATGTCTTGTAGAGACGCCCGTTCACGGGGCGATACATCCGCTCGTGAGTGAACTCACCCGCTTTTATCTTCGTCGACTCAGCAGGCTCGAGTATACCAAGCGAGTTGAAGAAACCAACATCAGTGCTCCGATTCGACGTTGCATACACCCGCACGTACTCCTGATCCCGCCGGGTACCGTCGCTGTTCGGCTGGGGTCGTATCTCATCCCACGTGGGGAGGAAAACGAACTCCATCCCATGTTGCTCCAGCGGGGCAACCCACTCCAGTGCAAGATCCTTAAGGGAGTTGCGGGTCAGCCCTTCATCACTATATTCCTGATGACTGAGCCGCGAATTTCCGGTCACAATACCGATCCGCTTGTTCGCCGTTATCGACGTTCCGGCGATGTCGGCCTGCCGTTCTATATCGTCATTCGTATCAACAAACGATTCCACAAGATAGGCCTCTCCCGCATCGAGCGTCACCCGCGTACAGTTCTGACACTCCACGAGCGCCCCGGCAGGGTTGATCGTTACCTGTGTGTTATCATGGGCGGCAATCACCAGAATCTGTGCCGGGGCCGGACGCTTCGTCCCCTTGTCGTACGAAACACCGGACGCCGTCCGGATGTCCCGGACAGTCTCCCCCGTCCAGGTCGCAGCATAATATTCCGTCCCCCACTTCTCCACCGGTATCGGCGTGAAGGCGGCACAGCCGAAGGGCGTCGTCATGTAGGCGTAGAGAATCACGGGAAACTCCGATTCGACCTTCAGGACATTGGTCTGCGGAATATTCCGGACGGTCACCTGAGGGGCGGAGACAGTCTTTGTGTCAAACTCATGGATGTCTCCTGCGGAAACGGTAACCGTCATTGACGCACCGTTTGCACGGCCGATCCTGACCTGCTGGTCAACGGGAGAGTAGATGTAGAAGAGGAATTTCCCTGGTGCCGTCGAAGGGAAGCGGACATCCTGCAGGTTGGTCGTCGTATCAGGAAATGCAACGTAGTAGAGCGTGCCGCCGCCGGACATATCGGGATCGGATGTCTGGGCCGCAAGCCGGTCGGTTCCGAAGAGCAGGATGCCTGCCAACAGCATCGGAATAAATTTCAGGCAAAAAGTTTTCGAGGTATTCATAGAGGTCCTCAAAAGAAAATGTGCGAATGACAGACACGACATCCCGGGGGACATCATAGAGTATGTTGCAAGGAGAACGGAAAAAGCGAAGCGTGCCTTGCGAGGGATGACGTCGGGGTTCTCCGTTCCGCAAGGCACGCTCCACCTGTGGTGAATTTATCTGACAAGCCAGAGGCTCCGCGAGTCGTTCCACTCGCCGGACGTGATCCGCACGAAATATCGTCCGGCCGGATATTCCCCGGCATCCCATTCCACCCGATGTTCTCCGGCACTCAGGGACTCTTCCAGCAACCTCGTGATGAGAACACCCTCGGTATTGTAGATCTCGACCCGGGTCATGCCTCCCTTTCCGAGCGTAAACGGAATTTCCGTGGCCCGGCTGAAGGGATTCGGGGCAATCGCACCGATCGCATATCCGGAAGCATCCCCTCTCTCATCCACACCGGAAATGCCCGAGACGTATGCGCTCCAGATCGATGTATCGCGACACTCACGGGTGTTCGCCCAGAATCGGGCGACCGTCCGGGAGAGACCGTCGATCTCCGAACTGAAGCTGACGACGATCGTGATGCATTCCCCCGGACCGAGAACCGCGTTCTTCAGTTTGCTGATCTCGGAGTTCGCAACGTAGAACTCGGAACCGAGCCACGAGAGATAGAACCCGCCACCTGTTGCCGACGAATCGTGGAAGCTGACTTCCGCATCGCCGACATTGCAGATCTCCAGCGGCAGGATCTTCCTCTCACCGGCCGGAACCCGACCGAAGTCGAGATCGCCGACGATCAGGCAGGCTTCTCCTCCGGACTGGGCGCGGAGGGGGAACGAAGCATGGCCGCAACCGAGTTCCACGACCAGCGAATCGTGGTAGATTTGCTTTGCCTTTGCGGCGGTGATATTGATCCAGACACGCAATGTATCGCCGGGAGCCAGCGTGTCGGCATTGTTGCCGTTTGTCCAGTCGACCGCCGGTGA
Organism: uncultured Ignavibacteria bacterium; assembly: GCA_965650895.1. Lineage (GTDB taxonomy): Bacteria > Bacteroidota > Ignavibacteria > OLB7 > OLB7 > JAGWAZ01. Next base: position 7,091 of record CBFGQN010000161.1, read on the forward strand.
AGTCCGGGTGATGATGAAATTCTGGTTGCCCAGGAACAACAACAATCGCCTGATCGCAACGGGTCGGTTCGTCGGATTGACAATGGTCACTTCACGTTCCCCTGCATCCTTCCCGACGGGAACTTTGCCGAAGTCCAGTTCGGTTCCCGGACCGAACTTCACGACTTCGGGATCATACACAAACGGAATCCGGTAGATCTGTCCGTTCCGCGTCCGATCCCTGACCTCAACAACGGCCCGCGCCGGTTGCTGCGGATTGACCGGCACCAGACAGAACCGGGCGCTCAGCATTCCCGGCTCCGGGCGCGGAGGCTCGATGAATTCAAGTCGCGTATTGAACGTGACGCTTCTGTCGTCAACCAGACGGACGAACTCCAGCCCGGCCGGGGTATCGTTCGTCGGCTCCACCGATACGCACAGCCGGTTGCATCCGTCCTGACTGACGGTAATGCGATACTGGTTCGGCTCGGCCAGCATGCACCGCGACGGGGCAAGGGGATAGGCGTAGGTCATCGCAGTGTTCTCTTCATACTCCGACGGGTGGGCGGACGATGTCCCCTGCCCCTTCTCCTCATCCTTCGCTCCTCCGGGACGATACAGTTCATATCCTCCCCAAACCCCGTAAACATATCCGCTGAAACGGCCGTCGTCAAGTGATTCCAGAACATAATTGAGCCCCGGGTTAACAATAATGCTTCCCCAGACCAGATCGGTCCCTGCGATCCTGCCCCGGTTGAACGGGAAGAGTTGACGGCCGCCGCTCCCCGAGCGATAGTAGACATTGAACTGATTGCCGGTATCGGTCACCACGTTCAGATAATGCTTC
>CBFGQN010000162.1:0-7855 GCA_965650895.1 uncultured Ignavibacteria bacterium
ACCTCCGTGGGCACCGGCGCCGGCGCCGACGGCCGCTCTCCTTGCTGCGGCTCGACCTCGCGGGGATCATCCGCCGCCGGATCGTCCTCGGCCGCTGCTGCCGCGGGCGACCCATCAGCCGGGCCGGAATCGGTGGCCGCCAGAGTAATCGTTACCTTTCCTCCGGCCCGGTTGTATTTCACCCCGTTGCTCAGCAGATTTACCAGCGCCTGTTCGATCCGTTTCCTGTCGCCGAGGGCCATGATCTTCCCTTCACCATCGATCCCCTCAGCCTTCAGGTCCATCGTGACCTCGGCCAGAGCGGCCGGCGATTCCATTCCGGCAATCACTCCTTCGGCCAGGGCCAACAGGTCGAAGTAGCGGAAGCTCATCTTCATCGCTCCCGATTCGATCCGCGATATTTCGATCAGATCGTTCAGCAGCGCGTGGAGACGAAGCATGTTGTTGTGGGCTTTCTCCAGGAACTCGTCCCGGACCGAAGGATCGTCGATCGCTCCGTCGATCAAGGTCTCCAGATAACCCTGAATGGAGAAAATCGGCGTCCGGAGTTCGTGCGAGACGTTGCCGAGAAATTCGCTGCGGACCTGTTCCAGGCGCTTCAGCTCGGTGATGTCCCGTTTCGCCTTTTCGGCGATGCCGGTGATGGTCTCCGAAAGGCGTTGAAGATCGATGAACGTCAGGCTGCCCCCCGAGAGCTCGTCGACGTTTCCTCCCCCGGCAATCGACATCGCGCGCGTGGTGAGCGTGTCGATATCGCTCTGCAGTTCGTCGGTCAGTCTGCGAATTGTGAGGTGCAGGTAGAACAGAAGAGCGGTCAGGATCAGGGCCGCCCAGAACCAGACCGAAGAAAATATGACCGATATGCCGGTTGTGATCAGCAGAGTGATCGTCAGGACCGCCAGCGCGATACCCCCGACCGTGAGAATCATTCCCGTTTGCCGCCTCCATTGACGGAGAGAGCGCTTCATATCTGTCTGTTGTTTCCGGAGTCGGGTCGACTCCTGATTGACCGTGAGACCCGCACTCTGCAGGGTGAGGGTTTCTCCGAGGGATTTTTCAGACATGTTACGCAAGTGTCGTTGAATGGGCAACGGGAAACGTCGGTGTCAGGAAGTAGTAAAACCGCTCATCGTGACCTTTCCGGTCACGATGCGGATTTTCTTTCCTGAGCGGATGGTTGTTTTTGCCGCGGCTACGCTCTGAACCGGTATCCGACCCCTTTGACCGTCTCGATGTGATCGCTGAGGGAGCCGAGCTTGTCCCTGATCTTCGAGACGTGGACGTCGACCGTTCGCTCTACCACCTGGACGCTTTCTCCCCAGATACGAGAGAGGAGTTCATCGCGCGAGAAGGCACGTCCGGGGTTCGAGGCGAGGAAGGCCAGAAGCTCGAATTCCTTTTTCGGGAAGAACTTCTCGACATTATCGATCCGCACGGTGTAGTTCTGGCGGTTGATGATCAGACCTTCGATCCGGAGAATTTCCGGGGCCACTACGGTTTCGGTCTTGACGAGTTCATCCTTCCGCCGGAGAATCCGTTTGATCCGGGCCAGCAGAACGCGAGGGGAGATCGGCTTCTGGATGTAGTCGTCGGCCCCCAGTTCCAGCCCCAGAATCTCGTCAAGCTCACCGACGCGGGCGGTCAGGAAGATGATCGGCGTCTGGGAGTGGATCGGGTGGATGCGGAGTTTGCGGCAGACGTCGTATCCGTCCATGCCGGGCATCATGATGTCGAGAACAATCAGGTCGTACGTGTTGATCTCGGCCTTCTTCAGGGCATCGATGCCGTTTGTGGCCGTGTCGACCGAATAGCCCTCTTTTTCAAGGTTGTAGCGGAGCAGGCGGATAATATCCTCTTCATCATCTACAACAAGGACGGAAAATGCCATGGTAAGCGGAGTCTGTGAGACTGTCGGATAGGTTAGATTGCCGGTATTCGGATACATTATAGAAGCATTAAAAGCATTATAGGAACATTCGACCGCATGAACAACACCGCAAAGTTCGGGCTGTAAAGGCTTCACCCAAAGGGATTCCACGTAAAGAAGAGGAAACATTGCCCTCCGTAACGATTTCAGGGAATGGTTGAATAGTTGAGGCAGGGTTATCTGGTTCAGTGGTCGAATGGTTGAATGGTTAGATGGTTGAGTAGTTGATGGTGGGATGGTGGGGGTGAAATGTCCGGGGCTTTGCCGGGATAAACCCGTCGGCTACCGGGGTTTTGCCCCTCCCGGCTCTTGATTCCCGACTCCCCAACTATCCTGCCCGCTCTCCACCCTGACTCCGCCTTGCCGCCGGGATGAACCCGTCGACTACCCCTCACACACTCTACGAACTCCAGGAACTCTATAAACTCCCAGGATACAAAGTGTTTGGAGAAAAGGGTTCAACGTCGAGGCAGCCTTCCGTAATTTTGCGGCTTCCATAATGAAGAAGGGCTACGGTTTGACGATTGATCAGAATGTGAGGTCCTTTGATGAAGCCAAAAGGTGTCGGTCGGAATGTCGGTGAGGTGGGGTCGCTGCTCGGTATCGGAATTCAGTTGACGGTGACGATTCTGGCCTTTGCGGCCCTCGGGTGGTGGCTTGATAAGAAATTCGACACGGCGCCCTGGCTGTTGCTGGCGGGGCTTGTGTTCGGTGCGACGGGGGGGATGATCAGCTTTATCAGGACCGCACTGAGCGTCGGCAGGTCCGGAGGGGGCTCGAAATCGAAGGGGCGTCCGAATCGGTCGGACGAGTCGGCTAAACGATCAGAAGATTAACACGTGCCGCATGAGACTGCGATTTCTGAAGCCTGTTCTGATATTGACGCTCGTCTTTGCGGCCGTTCTCGCCTATCCGTTGATTGCGTGGTTTCCGGAGACCCGCGGTGCAATTTATGCGGCCTGGACCATTGCCCTGGTCAATACCGTGATCGGTATGGCGATTATCGAGTGGACGCTCGACAAGGAAAATTTCGTCTTCATGGCCGCCTTCTTCGGCGGAATGGGGGTGCGGGTGATGCTTACCCTTATGATCTTCGCGTTTCTGTTGTCCGAGGGTTTCGACGATCAGACGCTGACCTTCTTCCTGATGGGATTCTATTTCGCCTACCTGATCCTGGAAATCCGGTTCCTGGTCAGGGTGATGTCCCGACAGAAGGGACAGAAAGCGCGAAAAACGACATGGCATTACTGAAATATCATAATACTCTACTTTACAGCAGGTTCGATTCATGAACGATCCGAGACTTGACCTCAGCAACGAACTGATTGCGCAGGCCGACCATCCGACAACGGACGAGGAGTCCGGTGATCATCAGGGGGAGGGCCACACAGGGGAGCATCAGGGAGAGGAAGGGAACGGGGATGCACACGCCGTCGAAGGGGGACACGGCGAGGAACAGGGGCCGTTTCAGAAACTTCTCGGTCAGCTCGGCGATCACCGCGAGATCGAGATCGGTCCGCTCCACATCGCCGACCTTCCGGTAATTCTCATCGACGACGGCTTCCATTTTTACGCGAACGCCGAGGCGATGGAGGCAGAGGGAACCTATATCCTGAAGCACAATCTGCCGGAGAGTGCGAAGGAGGGATGGTCGTCGCTGGAACTGAAAGACCACAAGTCGATCGTCCGCGTCGCCGACCACCAGGCGCCGGCACTCGACATCTCGATCACCAGTCTGGTCGTCTTCCAGTGGCTTGCGATGCTGATCCTGATGGCGATCTTTATCCCGATGGGGAGCAAATCGCGCAAGCTTGCCGGACGGGCTCACAAGGGCTTCTTCAACGCGATGGAGGGATTGGTCGAATATCTGCGGGACAACCTTGTGATCCCGAACGTCGGCAACGGCAAGGTCGGCAAGTCGCTGGCCCCGGTTCTGATGACCTTCTTTACGTTCATTCTCCTGATGAACCTGCTCGGACTGATTCCGGGAGGACACTCGGCCACAGGAAGCCTGAGCGTGACCGCCGGGCTTGCCATCGTCGCCTTCTTCGTGATTCAGTATGCGGCGATCCGCGACAGCGGCATTCTTGCCTGGTTCAAGCACCTGACCGGCGGAACGCCTGCGGCGATCTGGCCGATCATGATCCCGGTGGAAATCCTCGGTCTCTTCGCAAAGCCGTTCGCTCTCTGCGTCCGTCTCTTCGCGAACATGACCGGCGGGCACGTCGTGATTCTCTCGCTGATCGGACTGATCTTCGTTCTCGGTATCGGCTTTGCGCCGGTATCGGTCGCCTTCTCGTTGTTCATCAACCTGCTCGAACTCCTTGTGGCCTTCATTCAGGCCTACATCTTCACGATTCTCGTGGCGGTCTTTGCGAGCATGGGAATGCATCACGACGATCACGCGGAGGAGGGGCACGCGGCGGCTCACTGAGTCGGGAGGAGAAATGGGGAAGGGGGGCGTTGGGCAACGGATGTTTCATCGACGTTCTTTCAGCAATCGCGCACGTTTCACGGGGTCGGGGTTCACTTACTGAAACCCTTTTGAAACCTGCGCCGGTTCCTTAAACGTCCCGGCATCCGTAACTTTGCGGGTCTTAAACATTACATCGGCATAATACTTCAGCACACACATTCATACCTGTTTCGGAGGAATCAGAATGGAGACTCAAGGATTAGCTTTTCTCGCAGCCGGTCTCGGCGCAGCTCTCACAGTTTTCGGCCCGGGTCTGGGTATCGGTCGTCTGGCCGCAGCCGCCCTTGAGGCGCAGGGACGTCAGCCGGAGGCTATCGGCGACATCCGTACGACGATGATCATCGCAGCCGCTCTTATCGAGGGTATCGCCCTCTTCGCGCTGGTTATCTGCATCCTGCTGGTGTTCCAATAGGCCGGCAGCACCGTTTTTTTCGTATTGAGCGGTCTGCCGGCATGTATCCGGCAGACCGCTTATTCGCATCGGTAACGAGTGAAGTGAATTGTTAGAGAAAACGGGTGTCCCGGCAAGGGGTCGGCCCATCGCCATCACTATCTGAAATCATGGTTGATATCAACGTCGGTCCTATTCTCTGGACCATCATCAACTTCGTTATCCTTCTCTTTGTGCTGACCAAGCTCGGCTGGAAGCCGATCACGCAGGCGCTGGAGAAGAGAGAACAAACCATTAACGATGCCGTCGAGCAGGCCGAACGGGCCCGCGAGGAGGCAAAGCAACTGATCGCCGACAATCGCCAGGCAATGGCGAAGGCCGAGGCCGAGGCACAGGACCTGCTCCGCGAGAGCCGGGAGTATGCCCAGAAGGTCCGCGACGGAGCCGTCGGAAAGGCCGAGGAGGAGGCTCGCGTGATGATCGACCGGGCAAAATCGGAGATCGACAGGAGCAAGAAGGAGGCGCTGAACCAGTTGCGGGCCGAAGTCGCCTCGCTGGCGGTGAGCGCCTCGGAGAAAATCCTGAAGGAATCGCTGGACGAGGAGCGGGGGAAGAGACTGGTCGACGCCTATCTGAACGAAGCGGCCGAAGTGACGAACTGATTCCCCTGGACAAGTAATTCCGTTGAGAAGACAATTCCCTTGAGAAGGAGAGCAAGGTCAGCGCAATGATTGAAACCAGAGTCTCACATCGGTACGCCCAGGCGATGCTGGATATCGCCAGGGAGCAGAACATCCTCCCGACGGTCGTCGAGGATTTCAAGACGCTGGAATATGCGATCGAGAATTCCCGCGAACTCCGGAGTCTCCTCGCGAGGCCGACTATTTCGGTGGAAACGAAAGCCGCCCTCCTGCGGAACGTGTTCGAGGGAAAAGTGGGGGAGGCGGTCATGAGGTTCCTGGTCCTGCTGGCCAAGAAAGGTCGGGCCGGAATCCTTCATGGTGCCGTGATCTCCTTCCGCAAGCAGCTCGACAAGGATCAGGGAATTTCCACGGCGACCGTCTCAAGCGCCATTGAGCTGGACGATGCACTGAAGGGACGGATCGAGCAGCGGCTGACGCAGATCACCGGACAGAAGATCAAGGCGCTGTATCATATCGATCAGGACCTGATCGGCGGCTTCACCGCCCGGGTGGACGATCTGATGATCGACGCCTCGGTCAAGCGTCAGCTGGAGCGGCTCCACGAGGCTCTGGCTCAAGAGACCGGGACGTGGACTCCCGCTTTATAACACTGTCAAGAAAATTCATTAACACTAACGATAACGGCTGAAGAACAATGGTAGAAGTCCGTCCGGATGAAGTATCGGCGATTCTTCGCAAGCAATTGACCGGATTCGACAGCGAAGTCGACGTCTTCGACGTCGGCACGGTTCTGGAAGTGGGGGACGGTGTCGCCCGCGTCTACGGACTGTCGAGCGTCCTTGCTTCGGAGTTGGTAGAGTTCCCGAACGGCGTCATGGGAATGGCGCTCAACCTTGAAGAAGATAATGTCGGTGTGATTCTCTTCGGCGACGACAAGCTCGTCAAGGAAGGGGATACCGTAAAGCGTACCGGAAAGGTGGCGCAGGTGCCGGTGGGTGAAGCCCTGCTGGGACGCGTCGTCAATCCGCTCGGCGTTCCGATTGACGGACGGGGACCGATCGACACGCCCCATACGCTGGCGATCGAGCGGAAGGCACCGGGTGTCATCACGCGCTATCCGGTCACCGAGCCGCTGCAGACCGGACTGAAGGCGATCGATGCGATGATCCCGATCGGTCGCGGACAGCGCGAGCTGATCATCGGCGACCGCCAGACCGGCAAGACGGCCGTGGCAATCGATGCGATTATCAACCAGAAGTTCACGCATACCGAGGAGGCCAAAGCACTCGGTGTCGATCCGGTCTACTGCATCTACGTCAGCATCGGTCAGAAAGCGTCGACCGTTGCAAACGTTGTGCAGACGCTGAAGAACCATGGGGCACTGGATTACACGACGGTCGTCGTGGCGAACGCTTCGGATCCGGCGCCGTTGCAGTTTATCGCCCCCTACTCCGGTGCGGCGATAGGAGAGTACTTCCGCGATTCCGGACGCCACGCTCTGGCCGTGTATGACGATCTTACGAAGCAGGCTGCCGCATATCGCCAGATCTCGCTTCTGCTGCGTCGTCCTCCGGGTCGCGAGGCCTATCCGGGCGACGTTTTCTATCTCCACTCCCGTCTGCTGGAGCGGGCCGCAAAGCTGGACAAGGAGTACGGCGGCGGGTCGCTGACGGCCTTGCCGGTGATCGAAACGCAGGAGAGCGATCCGTCGGCCTACATCCCGACGAACGTGATCTCGATTACCGACGGCCAGATCTACCTTCTGCCCGGCCTGTTCAACGCCGGTGTCCGTCCGGCCATCGACGTCGGCATCTCGGTCTCCCGTGTGGGTGGAAACGCCCAGATCAAGGCGATGAAGAAGATCGCCGGTACGCTGAAGCTGGACCTTGCGCAGTACCGCGAACTGGAAGCCTTCGCGAAATTCGGTTCCGATCTCGACAAGTCCACACAGCAGCTTCTTCTGCGCGGTTCCCGTCTTGTGGAGCTTCTGAAGCAGAAGCAGTATGTCCCGATGCCGGTCGAGGAGCAGGTGGCGGTGATCTACGCCGGTACCAGCGGCTATCTGGACAAGGTTCCGCTGGAGGATGTGAAGCGGTTCGAGAAGGAGTATCTGGAGTACGTGAAGATGAAGGAGCCGAATCTCCTTCCGAAAATCGCACGCGAGAAGACGCTGAGCGAGGAGATCACGAAGATGCTGAACGAGACGCTGACCGATTTCTCGGCAGGGTTCAGGGTGACCGAGCAGGAAGTGGCCGCAGTATAGCGACAGCAGCAGAGCATTAGACCAGAGCGTAGCAGAGAATGGCACAATACAGAAAAATCCGGAGTCGTATCCGGGGTGTGCAGAACACCGCGAAGATCACGCAGGCAATGAAGAGCATGACCGGTTTCGGGACGGGCTCGGCGCCCGCACCCGG
>CBFGQN010000163.1:0-7841 GCA_965650895.1 uncultured Ignavibacteria bacterium
GTTATCACCCAGGCGGAGCTTGACGGAAAAGGGGAGGGAATAGGGGTGCTGAACGAGCAGATCTTTGTTGCCAACGCCTTTGAGACCGGTACCTACGATCCGGCTTCGACGGTCTCGATTGCCTATGTCGACTATCTCGATGGTGTGGAGACTGTCCAGCATATCGTCACAGCCGTAGAGAGCTATCCGAACCCGACCTCCGGACAGACCCTTGTCCGTCTCCGGCTTGAAGCGTCGGCCCGGGTGGAACTGGAGTTGTACGATCCCCTCGGCAGATCGCTCGGCAATCGCTTTAGCGGACACCTCGAAGCGGGTGAGCGGACCATCCCGCTCGATCTCCGTTCCCTTCCGGTCGGTACATATTTCTATCGGATCCATATCGGAGAGTGGGGAACCACGAAGTCGATCGAGGTGGTTCGATGATCCGATGCGGAAACCATCAATGGGGAGAGAGGAGAAGAGAAGTTCTTCTCCTCCTCCTCTTTCTTCTCCCTTTTACGGTTGCCCGGACAGATGCCCAACCGGGAACTCCCGATGTTCTCGTCTCGCTGACGCTCGGCCAGGGGGGAGGACGTGGAGAGACCCACCTGCCCGCGAGTGTTCTCGGATTTCCCGATACCTCCGCCCGGGACAATGTCCCCACAATCGATCCCGCTCAGGTTCTCTCGCTCGGACTCGGAGGAGAGATTGTGCTTCGGTTCGATCAGGTGACGATTGTCGACGGTCCGGGTATCGACTTTACGGTCTTCGAGAATCCGTTCTTCTACGTTATCGGCGGGAAGGAACGGCTTTATGCCGAGCCGGGAGAGGTGGCGGTCAGCCGGGACGGAGTGGAGTTCTTCTCCTTTCCCTTCGATTCCCTTTCGCTGGAAGGCTGCGCCGGGGTGACGCCGACGCGGGGGAATATGGATCCGAGAGACCCTGCAACCTCCGGAGGTGACGGGTTTGATCTGGCGGAGATCGGAATCGACTCGATCCGCTTCGTCAGGATCAGGGACGTGACCCCGATCGTGAAAAACAATTCGTCCCATCCCTTCTATGACGCCACGGTCAACGGCTTCGATCTCGACGCGATTGTCGGAGTCAACGTCCTGTTCAACGATGCGCTGATGGGAGTGGATGAGGAAATTTCAGAAGAGGGATGGGGGCCACAGGATTGGAGAAGAGGAAAGAAGCCGGACCTGCAGGCGAGATGAGAAAAGAGGGACGATATGATGGAGCGGGGGAACCTGAAGAGGGGAGAGAGGTGTGGAAGGGAATACTCTTCCTTCTCTTCTTCTTTGTGCCGATGATCTCCGCCGGCCTTCGCGCACAGTCCGACACTGCAAGCCTCGACTCGACGGAGACCTATGTGATGCCCCCGGTCACCGTCATCGGCTCCCGCCTGCTTTCGCAACGTGCGAAGAGCGTGCGACCGACCACCCTGATTACGCGGAGCGAGATCGAATCGGTCGGAGCCCGTGATCTTGCCGATGCCGTCACCTTCTCTCCCGGTCTCTTCGTCAAGCGGTACGGAGGGCTGGGGGGATTGCGGACGGTGTCGTTGCGGGGGACCGCGTCGGAGGGGACTGCCCTGCTGATCGACGGTGTCCGGTATCGCAGCAGTGCCGAGGGGGGCTTCGATCTCGGGAACATTCCGGCCGAAGCTCTGGAAGGGGTGGAGGTGATGCGTGGAGGGGACGCCGCTCTCTTCGGAGGGAATTCGCTGGGGGGGGCGATCAACGTCGTCACCGGTAACCGACAACGGAAGATGCTGTTGCGGGGGACGCTCTCCCTCGGCTCCTTCGGCGAGACCGGTTTCGGATTGAGCGGATCCGGTTCGCCCGGTCGCCACACGTTCGACGGAAGCGTTCATCTGAGCAGATCGGATGGGGATTATCCGTTCCTCTTCAACGAGTTCGGCGAGACCGGCACGATTGTCCGGGAGAACGGTGACTTCTCCAACCTCTTTGCCCGACTCGGCTGGTCATACGATCCGGAAGAATCGGGATGGGAGCTCGGAGCCGCCCTGCATGGCTACCGGACCGGCAGAGGAGTGCCCGGGGCCGTGGTGCAGGGAAATCGTGAGCGGTTGCGGGCGCGACTCGACGAGGATGATCTGTTCGCTATGGTGCGTGGTGCCCGGACCTTCGACCGGATGACGCTGAATATCGCCGCCTCCGGACGCCTGAATGCCCTTCGCTACCGTGACCCGGATGATGGAACCGGCGGACCCGACGGAGTCGATAACCGGTTCGATCTTGCCGACGGAAGTCTGAACGGTCGTCTCCTCTGGTTCCCCGATGACAGAACCTCGGTCGGAGCGGGTCTCGAACTTGAAACCGTCCGGCTGCGGGGAGATAATCTCGATCCGACCGTCGCCGACGGAGCCGACCGTCGACGTATCGGCGGACTGGTGCGGGGGAGTCGGATCGTTTCCGGCACGTTGTTCGGCAATTTCCTCTCTCTGGAAGGGGCTCTCCGTTGCGATCTTTTCAGCGACCTCGATCCGCAACTTGCTCCCTCGCTCGGCTTCCTCTGGCAACCGTTCATGCACCCGATCCGATTGCGGGGACACGCCGCACTCAACTACCGCGCTCCGACATTCAACGAACAGTACTATCTCAATTTCGGCAACGCCGACCTGAAGACCGAACGATCGAAAAGTCTGAGTCTGGGGACGACCTGGCAACCGACCGGAGGGATCGTCATCGAGTCGGGGGTCTTCCTGATCGACACGCGCGACCGGATCGTCGCCGTTCCCCGTTCTCCCGTCAGTTGGAGCGCGCAGAATCTCGGTCGCGTTCTCTCCCGGGGTCTGGAGTTCGGCGTTACCGGGTCGTTGTTCGATCATCTCCTCTCCGGTTCCCTTTCCTATACCCTGATGAAAACGGAAGATCGTTCCGGAGGGATCACCGACGGTCATCTGATCCCCTACGCTCCGCAAGAGTTGGTCAACGGCGTGGTGACGCTCAGAAAATGGAGCTTTGCGCTGACCGGATCGTGGGAATACGTCAGCCACCGGCATACGCTGTCCTACAACACGCCCGAAAGCGCTTTGCCTCACTATCTCGTAGTCAATCTGGGGCTGGCACGGGATTTTCGTATAGGAGATATCGAAGCGACCGGACGCCTCGATCTTTCAAATCTGTTCGATGAATCCTACGAAGTCGTCCGGAACTACCCGATGCCCGGACGAAGTCTGCGGATCGAGATGCGCATACTCTGGCATCCCCGGTCGTAGCGGTAACCGTAACCTTCCACATCGAGCAGTTCGACGAACAAATCCGGCAATACATCGCAGTAAAGGAAAAGAGGAAAACGTGTCCGGACCGAACCATATCACTGAACAAAGGAAAGAAGGAGGGAGGGCATACCCGGCTTGTTGGTCATTGCTCCTTCCTCTGCTGGCGTTCCTTTTTATCGGCTGTATTCCCGATCCGGTTGTTCCGGACCGGAACGGCATCGAGACTCCTCTCTCCGGCATCATTGTCGTCAATCAGGGAGTCTGGCGGGGGGATAACGGCAGCCTGACGTTCTACGATACGGAAGGGGATACGGCGTATACCGACTGGTTCTCGCTGCAGAACGAGGGACTCAGAATCGGAGACACCGGAAATGAAATCGTCGTGCGGGGTGATCGGGCATACGTTACGGTCTCCGGTTCGGCAGCCGTCGAAATCCTTTCCCTTCCGGAAGGGGAGAGCCTTGGTCGTGTGCGGCTCCCTTCCGGTACGTTCCCGCAACATCTGCTGCTCCTGAACGATTCGCTCGCCTGGGTCTCCTCCCTCGATGATGATGCCGTCTATCAATTCAATCCGGTCCGACGGGAAGTTCTTCGACGGGTGCCGGTCGGTCCGGCTCCGGAAGGGCTTGCCGTTGCGGCCGGTCGTCTCTTCGTGGCCAATTCCGGTCTCGGTGCTCTGCGGAAGAATGAACCGGGAGCCGGGACGATTTCGGTGATCGATCCGAGGTCCGGAGCGCATCTGGACACAATCGGTCTCGGGGGGAACCTGCGGGATCTGCACTATCTCCCCTCAACCGGCAGACTCTACTGTTTTATCGGTGCGCCGCTTCCGGATACGGCGGGGAGCGGACTGGTGGAGATCGATCCGGTGAATCTGAACGTCCTCCGTCACTGGTCGGTCTCCGGGGCCTGGGAGATCGGCTTCGACGATGGGGCCGGGATCGCCTACGTTATCGCTCAACAGGGAGTCGTCGGCATCGAGTTGAATGACATCGGAGCTCTTCCGGGTGAAGCCGAACCCTTCCCCTTCATCCCGATTCCCCTGTCGACGCTGAATGCAGAAGTTCCCCATGCGATCAGCGTTTCTCCGGCAACAGGCGAAGTCCTGATCGGCGTTGCCCGGGGCTACTACTCGGCTCCGGGACGGGTTGATCGGTATGACCAAGGAGGGAAATTCCTCGGCAGCTTTCCTGCGGGACTGAACCCGGCGGCGTTCGGGTTTGTGCGATAGTTTCCGCTCCTTCCCGTTGCCGGATACAGCCGAAAGGAGAAACGCTTCCGGATGTGATTGCTCGATACTCTATCCTTGGCGACTCTTCGTCTCCGGGCGGCGGATGGAGTCTTTGCGGTTCTTTTCCCCAGGCGCCGTTTACCACTGTGGACTTTGACCGGGAGCACAGGGCCGTTGCGATTTCATCCGGAGATTTATATTTTTTTCCGGCATGAACACCACTTCATCTCCTGCAACCTTGCGTTTCACAGCCCGCACGGCCCGGGTCGTCCGCGTAACGCTGATTTCCGTTCTACTTTCTGCCCTGGCTCTGATCTGCGATTTCATGTTCGCTCTGTGGAATGAAGATCTGGAGCTGACGTTATCGACGCTGCTTGTCCCGATCATTACGGTAAGCGGCCTCATTGTCGGCAGACTGCATGGAAACGCCGTTGATCTTCTCCTTACTCCCGATATGCTTCACGTAGGAAGAGGGTTGGGACTGCTTCAGAAGCGGGGACGAAGAATCCCTTTGCAGAATATTCACACCGTCGTCTTGGTCGGTGCGCATGGGCGAACCGGCTTCAAGCCGACGACAATGTATCTGGCGTTCAAGTGGCCGGAACGAAAGATGCTGTACGCGGAGGCAAGCGTTTCTCTCGCCGCTCTCCCCGATCTGCTTGCCTTCCTTCGCGAGTTCTTTGATCGGGTTGATGACCTCAGGAAAATCTCCTGGAACGGCAAGATCCTGACGCGGGAGGAGCTGGCCTCCCTTCTCGGCGCGCCCGACTCCCCTCTCTCTGCGTCGTCCGCCGGACGTGCGGAACTTCCCTCGAACAGCGAGGTGTTATGATCGCATGATGACAACCAATCGCAATCGATGGGACATCTTCCGATCTCCTTCGATCCGGGCCGATCGGAACTCCGTACACGTTTTCGAGGTGTGATGATGTCCGACCCGGCCGCCAGAGGTCTCCTGCTTGTTGACCGACGTGCTGCGTTCTACGCAGGACTGATCGCCGGAACGTTGTTTCTGGTCCTGAATCTCTTTTTCCTTCCGGTTGCAATCAACGGCGATACGGACCTGATGCTTCGCTACATCGCCTCGATTATTCTCGGCAAGGGGGCGCTTTCTCCCGACCGTGCAATCGACGGCCCAATCATTATCGCCGCTCTCGGCATCGGATATGCCCTCTCGATTTTCTTTACGCTGATTATCGCCTTCGTCGTCCATCGCGGCGGTGTGGTTGCCGGGGCGATCGGCGGATTGCTGCTGGGGATCGCTCTCTATTTCATCAATGTTTATTCTCTGACCCTGTTCTTCCCATGGTTCTTTGCCTTGCAGGGAGGCCCGTTTCTGGTGGTACACGGAATCTTCGGTGCGGCGGCCGGAACGATGTATGAACTGCTGGAGCGGGATGAGTTCGAGGAGTTGCAAGGGGAAGGTGATTGACGGATGTCGATTTTTGATTGTCGAATGCAAGGGGGGGATACGGGTAGCCGTTGGTCTTTAGCCAACGCCGGGAGACCCCGGGCGGGTCGAGTTATGTATATCACTCCCGAAGCGCAGAGCGAAACCCGAATGACGGATGTCGATTTTCGAATGTCGAAATGCAAGGGGGCGAAGGGGACGATGGGTACATAGGTAGCCGCCGGGTTCACCCCGGCGTCGGGAGACCCCGGGCGGGTCGAGCCTTCTCCACCGATCCGGAAGTGAAGAGCAAAGCGAAGGAATGACGGATGTCGATTTTTGATTGTCGAATGCAAGGGGGGGGATACGGGTAGCCGTTGGTCTTTAGCCAACGCCGGGAGACCCCGGGCGGGTCGAGTTATGTATATCACTCCCGAAGCGCAGAGCGAAACCCGAATGACGGATGTCGATTTTCGAATGTCGAAATGCAAGGGGGCGAAGGGGACGATGGGTACATAGGTAGCCGCCGGGTTCACCCCGGCGTCGGGAGACCCCGGGCGGGTCGAGCCTTCTCCACCGATCCGGAAGTGAAGAGCAAAGCGTAAGGAATGACGGATGTCGATTTTCGATTGTCGAATTGGAATGTGGAATGATTCCGCTATGAACACAAACTGCTCTATGGAGTGAACAATGCTTGCGCGAAGATCGGCGGCAAATATTTTCGGTACCTCAAGACGACGAGGGGGGAAGACCCGGCTGGTGGTTGCCGCGGTGATGGCGGCTGTGGCCCTGATCTCCTACTTCGCCTCCAGCGAATACAATCCGGTGACCGGCGAGAAACAGCATATCAGTCTGACGCCCGATCAGGAGATCGCCCTCGGTCTGCAGGCGACGCCGCAGATGATCGAACAGTATGGCGGACTGAACCGGGAGGATGAACTTCAACAGGGAGTCGATGCCGTCGGGATGAATCTGGTCGGGAAGAGCGATGCAAGCGAGACGCCGTGGGAGTTCGAGTTCCACCTGCTGGACGACGACCAAACGGTGAATGCCTTTGCCCTTCCGGGGGGACAGGTCTTTATCACCGATGCCCTGCTGAACCGGCTGGAGACCGAAGGACAGCTTGCAGGAGTGCTGGGACACGAGATCGGACACGTGGTGGCCCGGCACGGAGCACAGCATATCGCAAAGTCGCAACTGACGAACGGATTGATCGGTGCGGTGGCCGTGGCGAGTGAAGACGAGAAGACGGCGATGCTGGCGGCGATGGTCGGTCAGCTTGTGAACATGAAGTTCGGTCGCGACGACGAACTGGAGTCGGACCGACTCGGTGTGCGCTTCATGGCGCAGGCCGGATATGATCCCCGCTCGATGATCCGCGTGATGGAGATCCTGGCCGAGGCCGGAGGAGGAGACCGTCCGCCGGAGTTCTTCAGCACGCACCCGAATCCCGACAACCGGATCGGAAAGATCCGGGCCGCAATCGAGGCGGAGTTTCCGAACGGCCTGCCGGACGGACTGATTCAATAAGCCTCTCTCTCTTTCCACCTGCCATCAAAACGACCGGCTGAATGCTCCGTCGGCGACAGGTCCGTTTGTGCTCCGGACCGATTGATTAACTTCGGGCATGGTAGAACCGATAATTTTTACAGCAGAAACCCATGTCTCCTGAATACTTCGCCGAACTCTACACCTATGACAACCGGATGAACCGGCAGGTTCTTGACCGTCTTCGCACGCTCGGAGAGGTGGATGAACGGACCCGAAAAATTTTCTCTCATCTTCTTCAGACGAAAAAACTCTGGATGTGGCGGATGCGCGGGGATGATTATCGAAGCCTTGTGATCTGGCCGGAACTCTCCTGGGAGGAGTGCGAAACGTTGATCGAAGAGAACGATCGCGACTGGACCGGGTTCCTCGGTGGACTGCGTGAGGAAGATCTGGACCGGGAGGTGATCTACGTCAACAGCAAGGGGACGGAATTCAACACGCCG
>CBFGQN010000164.1:0-7823 GCA_965650895.1 uncultured Ignavibacteria bacterium
TGGTACGATCGTACACTACAAACCAACTATTCAGCTATGATGTTTTCCTTACAACCTTCCCGAAAACGTCCGACCAATTCCGCAAAAACGATGCTTCTGCCCCTCCTGTTGTTCACAGTCTGCATGGCTGCATCGGAGAGCAACGGACAGGACATCATCGACGGCTTCACGCGCGGCGCCGGGAACACCGACATCGCCGTCAGCCTGATGAGCGAAAGCTACGACCGGTTCTGGGTCGGCCAGGAAGAGATGGATCTGCCTCCCCCCCTCGGCACGATCGGCACCACCAGCATCAACATCTTTCTTGCGCACGGCATCACCGATGATGTCGATCTGATCGCATCGCTCCCCTATATCTCCTCATCGGCCGACGGAGACGGATCGGGTCCGCCCGATCAGGCCGACTATCAGGACGGTTCCCTCTTCCTGAAATGGCGTCCCTGGCATCAGGAGATCGGCGAGTCGGCTTCGTTCGATCTGACGACCGCCGTCGGCGTGCGGGGACCGCTGACCGATTATGTTGTGAACGCTCCGGTGGCGATCGGGCACGGATCCACCAACGTCGAGTTGCGTGGAATCGGTCTCTTCCGTCTTCAGAGCGGTCCGTTCGCCTCGGTCACGCTCGGCTACAGTCGGCGCGACGGCATCGTCCCGGATGCCGCCATCGCCGGACTGCGACTCGGCTACACGACCGAGAAGATCTTTGCCGAGGGATGGCTCTTCAGCGAGAACAGTCAGGGTGGAACGACCATCGGTGAGGGCATTCCCTTCCAGTCGAACGGCGTCGACTACATGCGGGCCGGAGTCAAGGCGGCCTACTCGGTCACCGACTGGCTCGGCATTTCCGCCGGAGGGTGGACGACACTGGACGGAAAGAATGTGGGGAAGGCGACCGGATTCGGCGGGGGAATCATCCTGCAGATGGATGAGTTGCATCGGATGATTATCGGAAACTGATCGGAAGGCCGTCGGATGATCACATCCATCGGATGTTGATCGTTCTGCAAAAGAGAAAAGGGGTGCGGACAGTTCCGCACCCCTTTTATTATACCGTTCCTTCTCCTCTTACCCTTCCCCGATTTTCTCAATTCCCCCAGTCGATGCTCTGCACCACCTGCGCACCGATTTTCTTCCCCTGCTCCACGCCGTTGTCGATCGCCGCACGATAGTGGATACCGCCGTACAGACGGGAGATAGCGGCTTCCTCGGCAAACGCATTGAACGAGTCAAACGAACGTGCCGCATAGCCCAGCTTGTCGTGCGTGTGGTCGGTAAAGGGAAAGTTATCACCGAACAGGCTCGTCAGGACCTCGGCCGCCGCGCCTGACTGTACCGAGTGACCGGACGTATACTCCGGGAATGGCGGCGTGTTGACCGGCAGGTTGTTGTAGTCGTAGTTCGGATCGATCACGTTGACGATGTAGGTGATCGGTCGGACCAGATTATACCGGTACTTCGACTCCCAGCAGGCGACGAATGCATCGGAGACGGCCATGCCGATCTGTGCATAGGAGACTGCGGCGAAGTCCAGCTTCTTGGTGGTCAGATCAACGCACTGCGTCAGGATCGACATCGAGTGTCCCGGCGGCGTACAGGTCTTCCCCGGATCGTCGGCCCAGTAGAGGGCGATATCCCTCTGCTCTTCGGTCAGATTTGTGATCGCCGAGTAGACTTCCTCCGCTTCGATATAGAATGCCGAGCCGGGTTCCACCGAATAGGCCGGAGGAGCACCCGGATCGCTCAGATCGTTCGGCGTTCCGGGCGTCAGGACGAACGGACGATTCTGTCCCCAGTAGGGCTGAAGCGCCGGCTGCGGATCGCCCCCGCGACGCGGAGTCGGAACCCAGAGACCTTCTCCCGAGGGAGGCGTGTAGTCGGTCGGGAAGTTCGTCTTGTATCCCTCGTGCCCGCCGTCGGTCTTCGACCATTCAAAAATGGCGTCGGCAACCGCGTGACCGTAAGCGACCGAACGGTTGACGACCTCTCCCTCGACATCAGTCAGGAAGTCGGTCGTGAAGCTCTCCTCAAGAGCAGTGATCTTTCCGCTCATCTCCGAGGAGGCGTTGGCATACAGTTTTGCGGTGATCCGGGCAAGAGCGGCGTTCGCCACCGACGGCCAGTGATACTCCGCCCCCTCTTCCACCTTCGGCAGCGCGTCCGCTTCCAGTCCGTTCAGTTGTCCTTCCAGCGTCTTGCGGTTCGGCATACCGGCCAGGATTGCCTGATACAGGGTCACCCCGCTGTAGCCGAATGCACGGGAGGCGACCGGAGGAGTAAAGCCCGGAGTCTTCTCGACCAGTTCCAGTTGAAGTTCGAACCAGGCGTTCGGCACCTCGGCATTATATGCCGCGGCATCCTTTCCGGCCGGTTCCACCGGATTGCTTTCGCTACAGGAGGAGAGAACTCCCATCAACGACAGCGATAAAACCAGACCCAGGGTTCCGGGCAGCAACGTCTTTCTCAATGTTCCCATAAAGTTTCTCGATACGAATACGGTTAGAAGAATTACACATCCTCTTCCCTTTGCCCCTCACAGGGTGCTCACACAAACACTATCGGCAGGAAGAAAACTCTAAAAGTACGCCGGTGACGAGTAAGAAACAAGAATGACATCCCGTCAGCATTGACTTTTTCATCAGATCTCGATCACATCGGCATAGACAAGTCGCCTCCGCAACTCCGTCGTCTCGCCGACCATCATGCTGTCGACGTCATCCCCCTCCTCCGGAATCACCTTCAATCCGCCGTCACCGATCAGGACCTCGTACTCACGAATCACCAGACGCATGGGACGAACACCCCGGGCAAAGGGAAGTTTCACCTCTCCGGCCCAGAGTCCGTCCCAGAGCTTCTTGCCGAGTCCGCCGATCCGGTCCAGACCGACCGTATCGGAATCGTCGGCCGGAATCCATTCCAGATCCCCTTCGGGTCCGGTGGCCGTCTCCACGGTCACCTCCACCTCGCTCGGGAACTGTCCGGCGGCCGTGGCACGGTAGGCCAGACCGGTGACGGTGACCCGGACCTTCTCTCCGTCGGAAGGATCGAACGTGACGGTTGCCGAGCGGTCCGGGGCGATCTGGATATAGTCGGCCATGACGATCCGCGAGAGGTGTGCGTCGATCACGGACTTCGGATGGTAGCGGGCCAGGGCCAGCCGGATGAAGGGATAGTATGCCTCGTGCGGATTGATCTCGATATCGCAGTACCAGAGTCGGCGATCCTGATCGTAGCCGACCTCGTAGGCGGCAACCGCAACGAATTCATCCCCCTTCTGTGACGGGAACTCATCCATCGACAGTCCCGTGTCGGTTGCCGCGGGATTCAGGAAGTCGTCGAGTTTCGGATGGGAACGGAGCTTCCCCGCAAGCCAGAGAGGATCGGCTCCCCACTGCGTCACATACGGAACAAGTTTGTCCGGAATCGCCGTCTCGGCCACAAGATCAACCGCCCCGGCCATCACCCCTCCGGTGTTGACCGGCGTGCTCTTGATGTCGGTCTTCATCCCGTACTTTCCGGCCCCTCCGCCGACCGAGGTCTTCCCGCCGGACGAGGTCTTCTTGCCTCCCGGGCTCGGCCAGACGATCACGCCGAGAAGTTCGCCGTCGCCGGAGGAGTACCAGGGGCGTTCCATCCAGACCCGAAGGCCGCTGATCCGCTTGCTGATAACCTCGTCGCTCCCCTCCTGCTTCTCCCATCCGAACGAGGGGATCACGTAGAGAACTTTCGGCGCATCGGGTCGGGCTGAGTTGAGGATGTCGAGATCCACGGTCTCTCCGGTCCTCGTCAGCATGGCTTTTGTGGTATCGGCTTCGTCCGCTCTCTGATCGTTCAGGTCGTCGTACTTCGGCGTCACCTTCGGAATCACATCCAGGAAGTACTCGCGGAATCTGCTCGTGGCCACCGAGCGATAGGTGACGCGCCGGTATTTCGTGTCGCCGAAATCGTGACGTCGCCGCTCGTCCGGTTTGGCTGCAAGGTCATAGTTGAACGCATATTTCTGCGCTCCTCCCTTGGTCACCGTCTTCGAAGCCGACGCACTCACCGTCTTCTTCTGCGTTGAAAGTGCGGTCATCTGCTGCGCCATCTCCGGAGTCTTCTGCACCCTGTAGGTCGTCAGCGTCTTCGCCGCGCCGATCACGCTGAGCGACTGCTTGCCGGCCATCTTGTCCAGCACCTTCTGGTTTGTCTTCGCCTCCGCAGGAGGAGGGAATTGCACGGCCGCCTCGTTGAAGTCGATACTGTCGGAGAAGGCCACGTTCTTCTTCTCGATAAACTTCGGTCCCGGCAGCGACAGGTTGTCGATCGGCTCGGTCCAGACGGCATAGGTATCGAGCTTCGAGGAACTTTTGCCGTGAACGGCGATCTTCCCGCTCAGCATGGCAAACGTATCGCCGAGTTCCTTCTCCGCCTTCAACTGCTGAATATCCGGCTCCTCCAGCGGTTGCTGGGTGACGTGGATCATCGTCAGTCCGCGGTAGGGGGTCAGCCCCCAGTTCAATCCGTTCGCCGCCTTCGCCTGGTCGGGTCCCCCTTTCTCCTGCAGCCACTCCCAGATCGCCATCTTCGGCAGATCCCCGCCATCGAGATAGGAACTGTAGAGTCCCTTCGCCAGCTCCGCCTTCGGCAGCTTCACCACCAGCACCTTCACTCCTCCGTCGCTGGTCTCCTCCGGCGGACCGTTCCCCTCCACAAGGCGAAGGATGAAAGGTTGCAGATCGGGCCAGTTGGTGAAAGGACCGTAGTCGACCTTTTTGATCTCCCCTCCGGCCATACCGGGCAGACCGCGGAAGGTGACGCCGCGGGCCATATCCGGAAGCCAGGGGACGCCGATGTTCTGTTCGGGCCTGACCGCCTTCGTCGCCTGCGAGGCATCGAACGGCGTGAAGAAGGCATCGTTGTTGATGATCGTGTTGTACTGCGAGGGCATCGGCAGACCGGTGTTCGGATCATCGAACATGCCGTGCTGCTCGGCCATCCGCTGCGCCTGTCGCGGCGGCACCACGTGCCGTTCCGAGGGATAGGCGGCATAGTCCGGAATCGGGAAGATGCCCGCATAGTCGGCGGCGCTCGTGTTGTAGTTGCTTCGGACAACAAGATGTTCCACCGACTCTCCCGACTTGATGCCGGTTTTCGGCACGAAGAACGGAGCCGGAATCGGCTCGAACCTCGTGTAGCTCAGCTCGTTTGTGGCGTTCGCCGTCGAGTTTCCCGCCTCCTCCAGCGTTAATCCGTTCCCGGCAAGGTCGACCGCACGAAGGCGCATGCGGTAGCCGAGTCCGTAGCGGAGCCTGGGGAGTGTGCCGGGCTGCACCTTGAAGTTCGTCGCCAGACCGTAGTCGTTCTCCGGTGTGTTCGGATCGTCGTTCCACGTATCGTCGAGCGATTCGTCCTCCGGCTGGATAATCTTCTTTCCCGGCTGCGGAGCCACCTTGCTCCAGCCGTTCCACGAGGTCAGCTTCTCGGCAACGTACCAGCTTTTTTGCAACTCCTGAATCTCCTGATCGGCCGCAGAGGAAGCCCCCACCTCCACCCATCCCTCATCATCATATTCCCGGGTCTCGTTCAGCCGTTCAAAGAAGTAGAACCCTTTCCTCTTGCAAAGCGAGCGCCACTGTCCCGAAGCGGAGTCACGAATGTCGACCCGATACCCTTTGACGATATCGTCCATGTAGAGGATCAGGTTGTCGTCGCTCCCCGGAGCGGCGATCAGGTTCATATCCTTGGCCAGGGCCATCTTCGCTACCAGATACTGGGCCTGATTTGTTTTGATCAGCGAGATGCCGGCCGTCCTCAGAGCCGGAAGGCTTGCGGTCTCGACCACCACTTTCTTCGATGCGAACTCGGTGGGGGCCACCTGGGAGACGGCAACCGGGTCGATGCCGGCCAGACGTTTGGATTCGAGATCGGGAGGAGTAAAGTGGCGGAGCGTGTTTGCCAACGCCATCATCTTCATCGCCGCTCCGTCCAGGTCCAGGTGGGAGAGCTTGTATTTCGATCCGCTCAGATCGAACATCCCCTCCTTGATATCGGAATTGTTTTTGGGTTTGCCACGGAAGATCTTCGATCCGGGGTTCAGATCAAATTTGGTCTTCGGTCTGACCAGTTCGGTGGAAACGCTGCCGTTCC
This sequence comes from uncultured Ignavibacteria bacterium, assembly GCA_965650895.1. Classification (GTDB taxonomy): domain Bacteria; phylum Bacteroidota; class Ignavibacteria; order OLB7; family OLB7; genus JAGWAZ01. Next base: position 6,127 of record CBFGQN010000164.1, read on the forward strand.
AGAGACTCCCCACAACGTAGGGGGAACCGGCATTGACCGGAAAGAACCGGATGGTATCTCCCGATGCGGCACTTGCCGGCACTTCAAAGTCCAGCACCAGACCGACCCGACGCATGATCTCCGGGTAGTTCGAGAGGGAGGCGCAGGCTTCGTGGAAGTCGAACGACGGGACGGCGACCGCCGTGAAGTGGGCCTGTTTCGGACGATGGAAGAACGTGACCTGCAGGAAGTCTTTGGTCGGCTCGGCCGCAACGGCGGAGTTCACCGCGTGGGCGCTGTTCAGTTCGTTGTAGATACTCTCCAGCGCACTGATCGTCGACGCCTTGAACTGCACGGTCGGCTCCTGCACCAGATGCTGCAGGTCGAGCAACGCCGTGGCCTGCAGTGCGGTGGGTACCTCGTTCAGGACGGAGTTCAGTTGCGGATGGATTTTGTTTGTCTGGAGGCGTGAGTGGGGTTCGTTCGTCGCCTTGTTCCACTTGGCCGCGTTGGAAAGGGCTGCATTCATCTGTGCGGTCTGCATCGTCTGCTTCGCCACGCTGGAATCGACGATGTCGAATTTCCCGTCGACCGGAGCGTCAGGATCGATGGTCTGGTAGAACATGATCGGCTCCAGCTTCTCGGCCACCACCTGGGATGTCGGGAAGGTGGTCTGATTCGGAAGGAGGATATCCTGATACTGCGTCTTGATCCACCCTTCCACGTTCGCGTAAGGATAGGAGCGGACAAACTTGTCGGTGGTATCGCTGAACTGGTAGGAATCGACCTTGCCGTCATCGGTGAACATGGCATTCCAGAGACCGGACTCCAGCGGCGGACCGACGCGAGTTGCGGCCACCGGCGTTCCGTTGCCGAACTGGACGGCAAAGTCCATCCCGTTCAGCGCCGCCGGCCAGTCGCGGAAGTCATCAAAAAGAGCAAGTGTCGGATTCCCCTGACTGGAGATCAGCCGGGGGGAGACGAAGACGGAGAACCGGAGCTTCGACGGATCGCTCGGACTGTATCCGTTCGGAAGGACTGTAAAGATTATTTTTTGCTGTTCCATTGTTCACGCTCCTGATTCGGATCATGTTGTTTTGGGGTGTGGGGGTGAGTTGTGAGCAGTCAGCTTTGAGCCGTGAGCTATGAGCAGTCAGCTATCCGCGTGGCAATCTTTTCGACTCCCGACTTTCAACCACTCAACTATTCAACTACCAACTATTCAACTCCTTCGCTTCGACTCCACTCCGGATCCCCGCCATCCTCCGGAAATCCCCGCGTCGGCATAAAGCCGACGGCTACCGCGACTCCCGACTCTTGACTCCCGACTTTCAACCACTCAACTATTCAACCACCAACCATTTAACTCCTTCGCTTCGACTCCACTCCGGATCCCCGCCATCCTCCGGAAATCCCCGCGTCGGCATAAAGCCGACGGCTACCGCGACTCCCGACTCTTGACTCCCGACTTTCAACCACTCAACTATTCAACCACCAACTATTCAACCACCAACTATTCAACTCCTTCGCTTCGACTCCACTCCGGATCCCCGCCATCCTCCGGAAATCCCCGCGTCGGCATAAAGCCGACGGCTACCGCGACTCCCGACTCTTGACTCCCGACTTTCAACCACTCAACTATTCAACCACCAACTATTCAACCACCAACTATTCAACTCCTTCGCTTCGACTCCACTCCGGATCCCCGCCATCCTCCG
>CBFGQN010000165.1:0-7799 GCA_965650895.1 uncultured Ignavibacteria bacterium
TTCTATTTCTACAGCTACGTCGCGATGCAGATCCCGACCGGCTTTCTCGCCGACAAGGTGGTGGTCGGGCCATTGGTCGTCAGTTGGGACGGCAGGCTGATCTCCACACAAATCTTCGTCAGACCGGACGTGACCGCGACCGGCACCGGACAACTGCGCGTCACCTATCCCGGCTCTCCCACCCCGGCAACCCTTGATTTCGAGATCGTGACGCCGGTTCCGCTCACCCTTTCGACGGGCGGGGCGATCGGCAGCGGGGGGGCTTACAGAACCCGCTCGAAGCGGGGGGCGATGATCGTACAAAGCCTGAGTATCCTGAGTGGAGGATCCTACACCGTATCCACAACAGATGCCGATCCCGGTACTGCGGGAAATCAGGGATTCCTTCCGTTAGTGATTATCTCGCAAACTTCTGCGATTCTGGGGCCTGTGACGCTGGATGTGAGCGCAGGTGGACGGGATGGCGGGGCCGGTGGCGGCGGAGGGGGCGGTCAGGTCTGTGATTCCGATTTTTCAGGAAACGGAGCCGATGGAACATCCGGCGGTAACGGCTTCACTGCAGGAGGAGGTGGTGGAAGAAACAACGCCGGAGCGGTTACCGGCTTCCCTGTCTTTGGTGATTCGTCCTGTGTCTATAAAAGTCGTGGTTCAGGCTCGGGAGGGAGCGGAACCGGTTTGAATGGTGTTCCGGCCGGTCTTGGAAGTCAGGAATGTGCACATCCGGAAGGAGGGGGAGGGGGCACGGGACATCCGTTCGGACGAAGCGGGGAAAACTTCTGTATGGGAGCCACAGGCTGGTATGGAGGTGCTTCCACCGGAGGCCAGGGTGCCGGGGCAGGAGGAGGAGGCTACAGACTGGACGGAAACAATGGGAGCGGAGGTTCCAACACACGTGGACGGGGATATGGTAATTCGCAGTTGGTGCCGTTAGCAGGAGGCTCGGGAGGAGCCAGCGGCAATCCGCAGGCTCCACTCGGCGATTGCGGAGGATCGGGTGGCGGTGGTGGTGGTGCGATTGCCATCTATGCGATGGGACGAATCCAGAATCAGGCTACAATCAGAGCGAATGGAGCCTCGGGTGAAAACCGTTCCAATAATGCCGATGGCGGTAGCGGTTCCGGAGGGGCCGTTGTGATCGGCGGAAAAGATGATGCGACCAATGCTGCAAACCTCACGCAGATGTTTGTCAACGGAGGACCTGGGGCAGGGACCGGGGGGCAGGGTTCGGTCGGGCGCGTGCGGTTCGATGGTTTCAGAGCAGGGGCTGACCCGGCAAGTCCTCCCAACAATCCTTCGATCTATTATGGACCTTCTATCGCCCCGTTCAACTATACCTCACAACCTGCTTTCACCATCTCCGGCACCCGCGACGCTGCGAGCACCATCCGCATCTACATGCGGAGCGAGAACGGGACGTGGGCCAGACAGGGGAACCCGACATATAACGGTCGCCTCTGGAATCTGGATCTGACGGCAGATCAGGGGGGAGGGAACTACTACATCGTAGCATTGCAGGAGGTCGCCGGTGCGAACAGCAACCAGTACACCGCCGTCCCCGGACTGGTGACCTCGCAGGTTGCCGCCAACATTGTGAAGGTGGATGCGGTGCCGATGATTGATACGGTTCACCCTGATTTCAGTCTGGGTCAGTTCGGTTACCGGGGGCCTTGTCCCGGTGTGTTCACCCGGACGGTTCTGCGGTTCAAGAGTGTTGGAGGGGATTCGTTGCGAGTGGAGGCGCAGATCGTCAACGAGTCCACACCCGGAACGTTTCAGGTGACGTCTCCTGTGGAGATTACAACACCACCCGGCAAAAAGTATGCGAGTGATCCTTCAGTTGAAATCCCTATTACAATCGATGCAAATGCTACGGGAGGAGTACAGACGGGAACGCTTCGCATCATAACGAATGATCCTCGTCCCGGCTTCAACATCATTGAGCTTCCCCTTCGTGTAGAAGTTGCCCGCACACAGATTGAGGTGTTAAGAGATACCATCGATTTCGGGAAGGTCTGTATTACAACATCCAAAACCGATTCGGCCCGGATCCGCTACCGGGGGGATGCTCTTCAGTTCAATATCACCGATCTTGTTGATCCTGCCCGACCTTTCTACAAAATCCGCCCGGCTGACGGGAATGAACCGAAGTTCCCGAATCCGACTCAGCGCCCCGATTACGACAGCATTGTTTCGATCGTCGCCCAGTTCCGTCCCGATGTCGTCGGACAGTTCTTTGACTCGATCATGGTTGTCGATGAGTGTGAGCGGGAATATGTTATCTATCTCAAGGGAGAAGGTATCCAGGTCAAACTTGATATTGTTGACCCCCCTTCTGCGACCGGCGGCATTCTTCAATTCCCTCGCACGGTGACCGGAAGAACCACCCGGCAGGTCATCAAGATCGCGAACAGCGGAGGTTCGCCCGTCACGTTCACCGATCCGGTTATCACGCCCACCGGGAGCGCCTATACAATTATCGATCCGTCTCCCGTAAAGGGAATTGTGTTGCAGCCGGGTGATACCCTTGAGGTGACTATCGAGTTTGCGCCCGACACGGTCGGCCTCTATAACGGCGATTTTCTGCAACTCAATGTGGAAGGTCAGTGCAATGCGATCGATCCGATAGATTTAAGGGGGCAAGGAGTCGATGTCTGTCTTCAGGCAACACCCGACATGTTCGATCTGGTCGCCGACTCCTGCTCGGTCGATCCGGCACCGGTAACGCAGGTGGTGACGCTGAAGAATTGCGGTGGGGTGATTATTGATATTCTGGAGGGGGACGGTATCAACGGGAAGGTGACGACCGATCTGACGCCGCGACAACTGACCACGCAGAGCGAAAACAGTCGCATAACAACCTTCACTGCTACCTGGGATCCGGCCTCCGGTACCGGCACCGACAGTATCGCCGTCGTCTGGCGGGAGAAGGATGCCGCAAGACAGGATACGATCTGGATTGCGGTGACGCTCAAGTTTGATCGGGCGGTTGTTGATCTGCAAAAGGTCAACGGTGATCCGGTTCCCGATACGCTCGATATCGGCGGGGTCTACCAGTGCGGTCCGGCGCGGGATACGATCGTGCTGATCAATGCCGGTACGGTGGAAGGAGATGTGACCGGTCGGTTTGAGACGGGAGGGCTTTTTGAGGTCTTCCCTCCCCCTCCGTACCGATTGCCCATCGGTGATACGACGCAGTTGATCATTACGCTCGATCCGTCAAGGGCCCCCGATGTCGGCACGACCTACAGGGATGTCTTCATTCTGGAGAACAGCCGTTGTAATCGGCAGTGGAAGGTGGACCTGAAGAGTACGCGCTATCAACTGGAAGTTGATGTGGCGAACTACAATTTCGGTGCGACGAATCTCGGGCTCCCACGCACGGCTACCGTGCCGTTAAGGAATGCCACGCAATTGGCACCGGCGACCGAGGGAATGGTCATCGAGAGCATCTATATCGATCCGCCGTCGGCCTCTCCCCCATTCGCTATCGAGAATGCTCCGGCGCTTCCGGTGCGTTTGCAGGCGGGAGGAGGAGGATTGGGGGGATTGCTTTCGGTCGATCTCTCCTTCACACCCGATCAGGAACAGGTCTACACCGGGCGTCTCTGCTTCCAGATCTCGGAACCGTGCGACACGCTGATCTGCATCGACCTGCGGGGTGAAGGTATCCGCTCGAACATCTACGTGCCGCAGAGCAATCTGGATTTCGGCAACGTCAACTACTGCGAGGAGGATACGCTCGGACTGACGATCTACAGTGTCGGTCCGATTGACCTGACGGTGAATGACATCCGGCTGGTTGGTGGTGACATCGCCGGGTTCGAGATCATCTCGGTCTCGAAGCCGACGCCGGTGACGCTCGCGAGCGGCGTTCCCGACATCATCGATTCGATCGACGTCCGGATTCGCTTCATCCCGGCAAACGTTCCGCCGGACGGAGTGAAGACGACGATGCTGGAGATCGAGAGCGATGATCCGCGACAGGGGCTTCTGCAGATTCCGATCTCCGGTACGCGGACATCGCCGCAGGTTGTCGGACCTCCGCTGGTCAGCTACGGCACGGTGGTCGTCAGCGGATCCAGTACGCAGGTTGTGACGCTGACGAACACGTCGGAGGATACGATCCGGATCACCAATCCGGCGACGCTGACTTCGGCCTTCCGTCTGGTGACGCCGGCTCCGCTGGTGATCCCGCCGAACTCCTCGATCGACGTTCGCGTGGAGTTTATCCCGACCGGATCGCAGACCTACAACGACACGCTTGTCGGTTCCTTCAATCTTCCCTGCTTCGGCGAGATGCGGGTGCCGCTGACCGGCGAAGGGTTGCAGGGGGAGACGGTGATCTCGATTCCGAAGACGGTTGCCGGTGAGCCGGGTCAGGAGATCCTGATCCCGATCGTGCTGGAAGAGGCGCAGGCGATTGCCGATGTCGGGGCCACAACGCTTCAGATCGATCTCCGCTTCAACGGATCGATGCTCCTTCCGCTCGATGTGCAGTTCACCAACGGCACGGCGAAGGCTGCCGCGGCAAGCGGGAACATTATTTCCGACGGACTTGAAGGGGAGGACCGCGTGGTCCGGATCGAACTGAAGAACGACCCCCTCCCGGCCGCCCCCGACACGCTCGGCTGGATGAAGGCGGTGGTTCTGCTCGGCAATTCCGTCACCACGCCGATCTCGCTGGAGGATCCGGTCTGGACAGACGGCGAAGTCGTCACCACGACCGATGACGGCGAGTTCACGTTGCAAGGCTACTGCAACGTCGGCGGCGACCGGCTGATCCGGGTCGAGGGACTCTTCGGCATCAAGACGGTTGCGCCGAATCCGTTCGGAGAGGAGACCGAGATCGAGTTCGAGACCGTGGAGAACGGCAGGACGTCGCTCGAAATCTTCGACCTCCACGGTCGCAGGGTGGCGACGCTTCTTGACGTAAGCGATCTGCCGGTTCAGGCCCACATCGCCGTCTGGAACGCTGAGCCGCATCCGGCCGGAGTCTACTACGCCGTCCTGACCACGCCGACGCAGCGGAGTGTGAGGCGGATGGTGGTAGTTAAGTAGAGTTCATAGAGTTTATAGAGTGTGGATGTGGATGAGTGAGGGAGTGAGTGAGTCAAGAGTCAGCGAGAGTTGAGAGTATCTCTGGTAGCCGTCGGTCTTTAGTCCGCCGCCGCGGACCGGGACGCCCGGAGCGAAACGAGTTGCTTTGAGTTGTCCTGAAGTGAGTGTGGATGAGTGAGGGAGTGCGTGAGTCAGGAGTTGAGAGTCGTAAGTCGAGAGCATCCAATTGCTGATCGCTGAAAGCTCATAGCTGATCCCTCATCTCCTCCCGGAATCACGCAATCCGCCGCGGCGGACGCAAAGCTGATAGCTCAAAGCTGATCTCTGAAAGCTGACCGCTCAAAGCCACCCCCACGTACCCGATTGCAAACGAAGAGCCCCGTATATCCGAAATCCGAAATCGACAGATATGATACGACAGCAGCCATCCATTGCTCGACAACTCTTTGCCGGAGTGATGATTTTTCTTCTGACCTCCTTTGCTCTTTCAGCACAGGATCAGAGCGGCGAGGAACGCCTTACTCCGGCGGAACGACAGGCGTTGCAGCAGATGCGTCCCAGACTCGGGATCTACGGCGATCTCGGACTGAACCTTCATACCGGAAGTTTCTTCGGTCTTCCCGAAGCCCTCTCCTGCTGTCTGAACGATTCCACAGCGTTCGGCGGCGATCTCGGGTTCGGCTTCAGCGGAGGGTTCCTCTTCGAGCTGCCCCTGACGCCGAAGTGGTTCCTGGAAGTCCGGGCCGGATATTCCTCGGTCGGTGCGTTGCTGACGACGCAGGCCAATATCGGACCTGTTCTCGTCGGAGAATCGGATACCGCGAGCGGAATTTCGGAGTACACGCTCGACGCATCGCTCGGGGAGATCGGCGGCGGCTTCACGATCGGATGGCGTCCGCTCGATATGCCCCTGACCTTTCGGTTCGGTCCGGAGTTCGGCATCTTCATGCAGAAAAGCTATACCCAGCAGGAGGAACTGATCGAACCCTCCTCTGCGGCGTTCATTGCCCCCGATGGAAGCGCAACCCGCACCCGGAATGTATCGTCGGGAGACATCGCCAACACAGGCTTGCAGATCAATGCAGTGCTGGCGGCTGACTATGAATTGCCGATGAACGCCGACCGTACCTTGCTTCTCGTCCCGGAACTTCGCTATTCGTTCCCCTTTGCTCCGGTTCGGGATGATCTTGACTGGAATATCCACAGGATTCGTGCGGGAGTTGCGCTGAAGTATTCGCTCCCTCTTCCGAAGCCTGCGCCGCCGATTCCGCCGGACATCGTTATCAGCGAACCGCCGCCGCCGCCGGCATTGCCGGTGATCGCCGCGGATATCAGTGCCGTCGGCGTTACCAGAGAGGGGGTCGAGAAGGAAATTCTGCAGATCACCGTCGAGGAGTTCATCAACACGCAGACCCATGCGATGCTGAACTATATCTTCTTCGATGAGAATTCATCGACCATCCCTCCACGCTATACCCAGTATGCCGGGGATGCCTCCGGTCGGTTCAACTATGAATTGCTTCGCGATCAGGGAACGCTTGCAGTCTACCATCAGATCCTGAACATTCTCGGTGCCCGCATGAAGGCCGATCCCGCAGCACGGATCACGCTGACCGGAACGAACTCGAACAAAGGGGTCGAGGAAGGGAATCGTGCCCTGTCGCGGGCACGTGCCGAGAGTATCAGGAATTATCTGACCGAACGATGGGGGATCGATCCGGACCGGATTGCCGTGAAGGATCGGAATCTTCCCTCGCTCCCCTCGAACCCCGATTCGACCGACGGTGACGAGGAGAACCGTCGCGTGGAGATCGTATCGAACCGCGAGTCTCTGCTGGAACCGGTCACCACCGACGATACGCTCCGGACGGTCGATCCGCCGACGCTTCGCGTGAAGACGAATTTCACCGCCGATGCGGGAGTGGAGAGCTGGTCGCTGCAGATTCGGCAGGGACCGCAACTGCTGAAGGAGTTCAGCGGATCGGGTGAGGTGCCGGAAAAACTCGACTGGAACATTGAAGGAGATCCCTCAAACATTCCCCGTCGCCAGCAGCCCCTTGCGGCTGTCCTGAGTCTGCGTGACGGACAGGGACAGACCGAGTCGGCGGTGACGCAGTTGCCGGTGGAACAGTTGACGATCCAGCGGAAACGTCAGGATACGCTCGGCGATATCGTCTACGACCGGTTCAATCTGATCACCTTCGAGTTCAACAGCGCAAAGCTTTCGCCGCCGAGCAGGAAGATTGCAAAGGAGATTCGTGAGAGAATCCGTCCGCAGTCGAAGGTGAGCATTGTCGGCTATTCCGACCGGCTCGGCGAGGCGGAACACAACCTGAAGCTCTCGACCGAACGTGCGCAGAATACGGCAAAGGAACTGGGTGTGTCGGTGGATAATGCGCAGGGAGGAGGAGAGAATACCGAACTGTTCGACAACAATCTGCCCGAGGGACGCTTCTATTCGCGAACGGTCAGCATTGTTATCGAGACGCCGATCAATCAGTAGGAAAGAAGTTCAAAATTCAAAATTCGAAAGGAAAAATCAACAAAGGTAGAATGGAACGTTGGAGAGGTTAACCTCTTCGGATATGGAGTTCGTTCCGTTCCGGCACAGGGGAGTCAGTTCCGTCTACATTCACTGTTGCCTGTTCCCTCGGGGTGTGACCTTAGCCGAACGTGCCGTCCCCGCTCTCAGGAATCAGCATTCAAAGGAGAAGCGACCCTGAAAGATCCGTTGTCTCCTT
>CBFGQN010000166.1:0-7788 GCA_965650895.1 uncultured Ignavibacteria bacterium
CATGAAGTAGGAGTTGATCTCCAGCAGGTCCAGAACCGTCAGGCCGATCGGATCGTCCGGCGTTCCGACCTTGATAAACCACTTGTCCTTGCTGAAGTGCATGGCACATTGTCCCCCTCCCACAATCAGATTCTTCTTCCCCGCCTTCAGGTTGAAGTTCACGTCGATCAATCCGTCGAACGTCTTCGTCGCGCCGCTGTAGCGGAAGGCGACCGATGCGCTGACGACCGCCTTGCTCTCGGCCGGACGTTGCTTCGGGTTCAGTTCGCTGACGAAGTAGCCGTTGCCGGTCAGGGCGATCTCGTTCAGTCCCCCCCCTTCAAAGAAGGAAGCCTCCAGCGTAATGTCGCCGTTGAATGCTCTCGGTGAGGGCATCGTCCCCATCACGATCGTCGCCTTGAATCCGAAGAGCACGTTCTTGTCCGGCTCGTAGGTCGTCCCGGATGAACTTGCCCCGGCCTTCTCCTGATCGAAATCCTTTGCGTTGTTCGGACTCCCCTCCAGGCCTGCGTCGGTCGGGATCGAATTGACCGGTTTCATGTGGTAGTATGCCCCGCCGCCGAACCCGTAGATGCCGAAGCCGGGGTAGACCATGATGCCGGCGTTCATCACCGCCATCGCGTCCACATACCAGTAGCGGTAGGTGTTGTTCCCGTTCTTGTACTTCGTGCTGCCGAACTGTACGGTGGCCGATGCCTGGATCAGCGGTTTGAATTTCACTTCGAGCGCGCCGCGGAATCCGTCTCCGAACTTCTCGTCGCCGTTGTAGAGATTCAGTTCCCCCTTGATCTCGCAGCTTGCCACCTTCGCGTCCACATAGATGGCGTTCAGTTCCGGTTTGTCGATCGTCCACGACTGCTTTCCGTTTTGCTCTATCATCTTTCCCCAGATCGTGAAGTTCGTCCCGCCGCTGATCGCGCTCTGTCCGTTGCCGTCCAGACCCACGTGGAACCCGAGGGCGATACCGGCCTTCGTTCCGTCTTCCTTGAACTTGATCTCGATGCCGTCGTCCGGCTTGATGCTGACCGGGAAGCCTGCGAAATTTTTCTCCGGGCTTGCGAACTTGAAGGATGTGGCGGTGATGTAGGGCTTCTTGTTCCTGATCGTCAGGTTCTGGAACTCGACGTTCGGAATCTTCACGCTCACGTTCTTCAGTTCCGGGAACTTCCGGTCGATCGTCAGGTCGCCGGTCAGCTTCGCCTCCACCGTCACGTCTTCTCCCCCTGCGGTGATGCCGAGTTGCGAGCCTTCATAGAGAGAGAGCTTCGCCCCCCACATATCAACCGTCAGCGTGTCGATGTTCCCGACGGTGAATGCGGTCTGCACCCCCTGGTCGGAATTGCTCAGCAGACAGGAGTAGGCCAGTCCGGTCTGGGCGACCGGCAGTTTTACCTTGCCGTTGAACTCCCCTTTGGTCAGCGAGTTGTTGACGAAGGCCATTTCAAACTTGTCGATCGAGAAGCCCCAGCCGCCGATGTTCCCTTGATCGATCGAGAAGACCGGCTCGGCCTTGACCGTTCCGGTGAATCCGAGCTTGTTGATCAATGCGTTGCTCAGAGAAATCGTCGTGGCCGAGTTCCCTTTCTTCAGATAGTTCGGAAGTCGAATGGTGATCTGCTTGAAGAAGAAGCCTTTCCAGTCGTCTCCCTGCGCTCCCTGATAGTTTGCCGGGAAGTTCATGTTCTGCGCGTTCCGCGTGTCGGAAAAATCGAGGACGGCATCGTCGAATGTGAAGCTGACCCCTTTCATCCCCTTGACGGTGAACGGATCCATCGAGACCTCGCCGAGAAGATCGCCCCAGGTGGAGGCGTTGAACGTAAAGCTTGCCTTCACCGGCCCTTCCCCCTCGGCCTTCTCGATCATCTGGCTGTTGAAGGTGAAGTATCCGTCCACCTGCAATCCCTTGAATCCCTCGCAATCCCACTTCACGAACGTTCCGTTGTTGCCGTTCGCCTTCTTCAGCGTCACCTGGACGTTCGGTCCCCAGTCGAACGTCTTGTCGTTTCCGAGCAGCGTCAGCTTCTGAAGTCCATCCACCGAGAGTCCGGTCGGGTGGAAACAGACGTTCTTCTGGGCAAAGGCCAGGATCTGGTTGTTCGCCTCCGGGATCGGGAACTCCATCACCGCGTTCAGTCGCGCTCCGTCCGGAGCAAACTCCACGGCCACCACATCGATCAACTGGATCTTGCTGTCGACGATATCCTTGAAGGCCAGGGGGAGACCCTGCACGTCGACGTTCGCGAAGTTCTCGATATACTTCTGGTTGTTCTTCACGAAATCCGCAACGCTCTTGACCTTCTGTTCGGTGACGTTTGCGAGATTATCCTGGAAGTTCTGCAACGCCTGATCCACCTGTGCTCCCGGATCGTAGGCCCCGATCGCCTTTCCGGCGTAGACCTTGTGCTGCGGGTTGACTTTCAGGCCGTTGAAGGTTGCCTTGAGCTGTACGCGGAATATCGGCGCATCAATTGTCCCATCGCCGGTCAGATTCCCGGCGCTCGGATCGGAGAGATTCGTCAGCTTCATCGTGAAGTAGCCGATCTGCACCTCGTCGCCGACCTTGTAGCTGTAATTGCTCGGCGTGCCGGAGGGGGCCGGGGGGGCGCAGTTGAGGGACTGGCAGTCGGAGACGTAGTTCTCGTCAAGGTCGATGTTCCCCTCGTTCTCTTCATCATCCTCGTCATTCTCGACGATGTCTTCCTCGCCGCCGTACGTGAACGAACAGACGACGCTTTGTCCGTTGTTCTTGAAAGCCAGCGGTTTGCTCCCCTGCTTTGCCCGTGCGGTGATCCGGACGGCGTACTTCATTCCTTCCTCAAGCTTCGGATCGACCGGACCGTAGAGGTAGCTGGTTCCGATAACGACTTTCTCGAAGAACGGAGGCTCCGGCGCCGAGGCCATCGCCTGGGCCGGCGGAGTATTTTCGGGGAGGACTTCGACGATCTTCAGGACGTACTCAAGATCGGCCGGCGGCGCCCCCGGCGGAATCGTCCAGGAGAAGAGAACGTTCTGCGGATTGGCGGCGTCGACGATGCTGTTGCATCCGGGCGTCAGAAGTTCGGGCGGGTTCAGGTGGGTGATCTGGAAGTTTGCACAACCGGAGGGGGCCGGGTTCGAGAGGGCCGAGCCGTTCTGGTAGTCGAGCGCCTGGATACAGAAACTGTAGTTCCCCTCCGGCAGACCGTTCCCCTGCACGACTTCGGCTTTCGTGATGCCGGAGAACTGGACGTTGTCCGGGTCGAGATACTCTTTCAGATCGCTCCCCTTCAGGATCTTCACTCCATTGGCCGGGACGTTGATCGGCGAGTTCGGCACGAAGGACTTCGGAATCGTGATCGTCACGCCGGTGTTTCCCTTGATCGATCCGGTCAGCCGGACGCTTTGCGGGTCGGGCGATGTATTCGTCAGCGTGATGACCACCTTGTTGTCGAAGCCGATATAGTCGGACAGGTAGGGGGAGTAGGGAGGAAAGACCTGTGTGGCGACCTGGATCGGCTGGGCCTGGGCCCCGATGGTGCAGAGGATAAAGAGGAGAGAGAGGATGCCGAAAATCCCTCGGGGGGAACGTCCCTCTCGTCCGCCGGAAATGAATAATCGCGATTGTCTCCTCTCCGAAAGGGGAGACTGCACCATTCCCTTATCTCGGACAACGGCGGGAATGCCGATCTTCCGTCGCCGGTCCCGATGTCGTTTAGAATCTGTACGCATAGCCTGCTATCCCTGTATATTCTGTGAAGGTTGAATTCTTTATCCCGTCCGGACCACTTGCTGAAGTGGTCGAGAAGTTCAGATTGAAGCTGTGGTGATCTCCCGCCCGGTATGTGCCGCCGATTCCCCCTCCGATTGTCCGCGACTCATCGCCGAAGGAGGCCGAGAGGCTTCCGTTCAATCCAAGTTTGTCGTCGAACAATCCTTTCGATCCGCCGAGCGAGACCGAGTTGGTGATCTGCTCACCGGCCAGGTTCTCAATCCGCGCGGTCGTCACCGAGCCGGTCAGCGAGAAGCTCGACTTCAGTCCGGTGAGCGTGTAGCTCAGGCTTGCAATCGTCGTGTTGTACTCGGAGTAGTCGGCGGTGAACTCGTTGCCGTCGATCAGTCGCTGATGTGTGGCGGTCAGGAAAAAGGCGTGGCTCAGCGTTGTGTCGCTGATCATGTAGCGGGGGGCGACCATCACCATCGGTATCTGCTGGTCCAGACGTGTCGTGTCGTTGACCGGAAGAGTTCCTTCCGATTGCGAGATCATCTGCGTACTTCCGGTCAGCAGAATCCCGAACGAACTGCTCGGACTCCAGTTGACCGTCAGCGACGGGGAGAGAGTCTGCGTGGTCGCAAGTTTTTTGTCCTGAAGATTATCGTGCGCCCAGGTGAAGCTCCCGTTGAACGTCAGCCGCCGGTTTGCCGCGGCAACTGATGGGGCGATGGAGATGCTCTCGACGTCTCCGGCCGTGTAGTAGGCTCCCATCGACTGATAGTCCGGATCGATCCGGGTATAGTTCGCGCTCATCGAGAAGACGGTTCCGTAGTAGTTCGCATCGGCGCGCAGGGCGGTGTAGATCTGCGTTGAGGCCCGAGGAGTGATCACATCCCCCAGCGCCTCCGTTCCGTCGGCCAGCGCAATCGAATCGCTCCGGACATCCCGTGTGTAGTCGCTGATCGCCCCGTCGACCTTGAAGGTGAGGCCGTTTGCCGGTTTCAGACTGAACGTGGCACCGACCACCAGATTCTCTCCCGGACGAACATTGGCGTTGTCGGCCGCCACGCTCCGGATCGACCCCGTGTCGTCTGCCGCCTTCAGAAAGCTGAGATCGACTGAGAAGCCCTCGTTCCCGTAGCCGATGCGTCCGGCGTATCCGGTCCGCTCGTATGCCGGTTCGATCACATTCAGACTGTCGGTCGTATCGACCTGGGCGGCCTGCTGCAGACGTCCGGCAATGAATGAGGCGCGGAAATCTCCCGGCGTCAGTTCCAGACCGGCCCCCAGCATCTGGTGTCCCGAAAGCGTATAGGGAGAGAACGTCAGGTTCCGGTAGCCGAGATGAGCGGTCGCCCACTTGTAGCGCGGACTTGCGCCGAACTGGTTGAACGGCTGGCTGAAGGAACGATCCTGTGTGCTCCAGGAGAAGGAGAAGGGGAGTTGCAGTCCGTAGAGATCGAGCGTCAGATTTCCGGAGACCAGAGCCGAGAAGGGATCACGCCGGTTTTCGATGCCGGAGACGCCGTAGCCGACCAGGCGGGAGGAGACCGAGCCGCTCAGCTTCACCGGCGACTCTTTCCCGACCCGTTCCAGGTCCTGCGCATGGAGTCGTCCTCCGGCGATCAACGCCGCAAGCGGAAGGGAGAGAAGGATGTATCGTACAATGTTCATTGATTCGCGTTCGGTTTGCCCTCCTTCCGGAGGGGGTTCTTCATTCGCGAATCAATCTAATCGCCTGTGGAAACGGTTGTCTTCTTTGCCGACCACGGGACGGATCAAAGTTCGATCCTTGAATTTTTTATCGGCCACGGTTTCGGAGGGTACCGGCCACGGTAGGGGAAAATGCTGGAAATCGGGGTGAAAACGGGGAGTTGTGGCTTTGTCGACCGGAATCTGTCGCCCCGCGTTGCGGGGCTTCGGATAGGAGGGAGGCGGTTCCCGCGCCGGCGTTCTGGGGGCGGCTGGGGATGTCAGGCTGCGTGGCCGGTCTCCGCGCTGACGCACGGAGTTCGGGAATGTCGCCCCGCGTTGCGGGGCTTCGGATAGGCAGGGAGGAGGCGGAACTTCCGGAGGTCTTCGGGATGTTTGCTTCCCTACCGACACATGTTGCACAGAACTATATATGGAGGGAATGATTATGCCTGGAGCATGGAGCGATAAGGACGAGCGCCAGTACGAGCATATCAAGAAGAGTGCGAAGGATCGGGGAAAGTCGACCGACCGGGCCGAGGAGATCGCCGCCCGCACCGTCAACAAGCAGCGGCGTGAGGAGGGGCGGACGCCGAGCCGCAAAACGCAGGGGACCGGCAACCCGACCAACCGGCTTGAGGACCGGACGAAGCGGGAACTGTACAACCGGGCAAAGGAGATGGACATCTCCGGACGGAGCGACATGAGCAAATCGGAACTGGTGGAGGCGATCAGGGGGAAGAGGTGAAATCTGAGGAGCATAAACCGACCGGAAGAACAAGAGGGAACGGACTTGTTCCCTCTTTTCGTTTCCGTTCCGCTTCGGCCTGGAAAACAATTCCCGTTGAAAGCGAGCGCTTGTCGCAATGCTCGTCACTGTATTGCGACTCCCTGTCCCATCGCACAATTTCTCTTCTCTTTCCTCCCCGATCTGTTGTATCTTCCCTCTGTGCCGATGGTTTATGAGGAGGATCCGGCGGAGGGGAGGCATCCCTTTGCGGAGAAAAACAGAGTGTCATCAATTACCGGAACAATCAACAAGAGTACATGCTTCGATACAAGGCTGATTTTCGCACGCTTGCCTATATGGTGTTTACCACCGCACTGCTGGTGGTCCAGTGGATTGTCGGATATGTCCATCCGGTCCTCTTTCCCCTCTCTCTCTTCATGGCGGTTGCAGTGGCGGTGATTGCGCACAACCACAACCATCTTCCGGTCTGGAAGTCCCGCTTTCTCAACACCCTGACCGACTACTGGCTGACGCTTTTCTACGGCTTTCCGGCATTTGCCTGGAAACCGACACACAACCTGAACCATCACGTGCTGAACAACCGGGAGGGGGATTACACGATCACCTGGCGGGTGACCGAGGGGAATCACTTCTTCTCACTGATGAGTTATCCCTCGATCAGCAGCTTCTTCCAGCAGACGCCGATCAAAGGGTATCTGAAACATCTGCGGGTGAAGGACAAGCGGAGCTTCTGGCTGGCAATCGGTCAGTACGTTGCTCTGGCAATCTTTGTGGGCGTCGCGCTTGTTATCGACTGGAAGAAGGCCCTCTTCTTCATCATCATTCCGCAGCAGTTCGCCCTCTTCAGCATTCTTCTCTTCAACTACGTGCAGCACGGTCATGCCAACGAGGAATCGGAGTGGAACCACTCGCGCAACTTCGTCGGACCGATGCTGAACACGCTTCTGTTCAACAACGGATTTCACACGATCCATCACGAGCGGGCCGGCATCCACTGGAGCCTGACGCCGAAGGAGCACGCGAAGATCGATCACCTGATCGACGATTCGCTGAAGGAGCGGAGCTTCTGGTGGTACATGATCCGGACCTACATCCTCAGTCCGGTGGTCCCTTCGTTCCGGACGAAGTCGATGCGGCTGGAGCGGATACGGCAGGAGGAGGAGGCACAGCGGAAAGCCGAGGCGGACCGGGTGACCGAGGAAGCGGAAGTGATGGCATAACCGGTCGTGGAGAGAGCCACGGCATCTCCGGTCTGATACCTGATCCGCGTCTACTCCTCTTGTTCGACGACGTTCATGACGTGAACCCTGAAGTCAAGTCTGGAGGAGGGGACGGATTCCACCGGAATCAAAAAACTTGCCGTGGGATGCGTTCCTCTCCGGGGAGAATTCTCGATCTCCGTCAGCCGGATGGTGATATTGACTTCTTTCTCTTCTCCGGGCTCTAGTGTCCATTCCTCTTCCAGTGAAGGAATTTCTATCCGGAGATCCGACATGTTGCCAAACCGGACGGGGCCGAAGGTAACTGCCGAGTCGCCGAATCTTCTGATGTGCAGTTGCCGTGTCGTCACCGTGCCGGTTTCGAGAGACTTTATGTAGAGAGGGGAGTTCCGAAGTGCCTTGTTGTCGTTCCACCACCACTCGATCTCTTCATG
>CBFGQN010000167.1:0-7785 GCA_965650895.1 uncultured Ignavibacteria bacterium
GCGGAAGACCGGCTGCAGTATCTTCATCCCACAGTCGCTTTACCGTCTCGGACCATCCGGAAATTTTCTGCATTTCATCCAGAACCAGGAGAGCGGGTTGCAGTTCCGGCCCGGACTTCAGGCAGAGCAGCCGGGCAGTCTCCCACTGCTGTGCGATCCAGCCGGCACTCTTCAGCGCGGGTTCATCAGCCGTGGCGAAATGCGACGGCAGTGACAACCGGTCTGTGGCCTGCCGCGCCAGAGTCGTCTTCCCCACCTGGCGTGGACCGAGAAGGACCTGCATGAATTTGCGCGGTTCATCAAGACGGTTCAGAAGGCGGTCGAGAAGTGGTCGTGTGTACATCTGTCCGGAATGGTTGCGGCGCAAGTCTCAGCTTCTACAAATTACTCAATGCACTGAGTAAAATTACTCAATGCACTGAGTAATTTGTTTGTGGTCTCCTCCCCTCGCTTCAAACGACCGGCTCCGACACCAACAGACGGGGCCCTCTCCACCCACAGTAGAGAAGGCCCCTGTAATCAATCAACGCAACATCCCTTCCGACTCCCGACTCTTGACCCTTAACTCCCGACTCCCAACTCCCCTCTCACTCCACCTTCAACACCCCCCGCGTGATCCCCTTCCCCTCGACGGTCAGGCGCACGAAGTACGCTCCGTTCGGCAGGTCTGCTCCGGAAAGTTGTGCCGTGTATTCTCCGGCTTCCAGCTTCCCTTCACTCAGCAGGGCAACGAGTCCTCCGGCGGCATCGATCACCTCCAGTCGAACCTCTCCGCTCCGCTGAAGACGATAGACGATCCGGGCATGCTCCGCAAAGGGGATCGGCGTGATCGACTCGATGGTCCCGCCTCCTTCGTTCCGGAGAATCGGCCGTTCCCGAACCGATGAGAGGAGATCTTCCTCGTCGGCATCCCGAATGTCGAGATTATCGGTGATCTCCACCGCCCGGATGATCAGGTTTGTCGGAAGCCGGCCGAACTGACGTCCGTTCACCGGTTCATGAATTGCGTATGGCGTCTTGACCTCATGAGCAAACGCCACCAACCGCTTGCCGTACATCGCCGCCGCGCTTCCGCGCAGCATCGTTCCGGTATCGCACAGAAGCTCGTGAGCGGCGTGGTGACGGATCGAGGCTCCGTCGTTCAGGTCAACGAGAATCAGATCCAGGTGGCTGACCCGCGTCTCGTTGGTGACCGCACTGTTGGCGATCTGGAACAGAACCGACGCAACACCATCGTCATCCAGCCCGACGCGGGGCCGTTGCAGATAGCCCGAAGTGTCGGTATGCGTGAACTGCGAAGCCGCATCCCATGCGGTTCCGTTCCACGGAATCATCGCTATCCGGTTGACGACCTGTCCGTTCCGTTCGCTCAGACCGCTGACGGCCAGAAGACCGCGGCCGTCATCGACAACGCCATCCAGTTCGTTGTAGAGAAAATCCGGCGAGCGAGGGAGCAACTGCGTCGTGCTGCTCCAGCTATTGCCGTTCCAGTTCATCGTCATCACCGAAGGGTCGGAAGAGGAACTGGCGGACCGGTTGATCCAGACTGCGGCAGCGGTACTTTCTCCTGTGGCAATCACCCGCAGCGAGGACTCGACTCCGTTCAGTTCCACGGCGAAGCCCGGAGTGGTCGCCTCCCATCCTTCGGTCCCCTTGCCGATCAGCGCATAATAGATTTCGGAACTCCGGCTCCCCGGATCGCCGACAATCCAGGTCACCATTCCCGTCTCCGGATTCAGCGCCGTGACATCCGGATTCCCCTCCAGCCGTCCGCTGGCGCTTCCGGAGAAATCGTCCCCGAGAACCCCGGTCTGCTCCACCACCTTCGACCGCGCATTGACTACGGCATACCAGATGTCGATGCTCTGCGCCATGTGAAGCGGATCGGCATCGAAGGGGACCGAGCCGGCACTGTAACGACTCTGCGACCAGACAACCAGATGGGTCGAGTCCGTCAGATTATCCACTCGCGGCACACTGATCGCATTGCTGTTCGATGCGATGATGATCGCATCGGCCAGAGTGGTAGAACCCGACGAAAGAGATGCGAACTTCAGCGTCCCCCGTCCCGTGTTCGGATCCTGCTCGATCCAGACAACACCGAGCGCATCGTGACGCGAGGAAGTGGCCGGTTGCGGATAGACCAGCGGAGCAATCGTTGCCTGCAGGGCGGAGTTCAGTTGCACCTGACCTCCGGCCGTCGCAGGTTCTTTTATTTCTTCGGTGCCCAGCGCGCTGTAAGGACCTGCCGTCGGTCTGGGCCAGAGAGGAGGGATCTTGTCTCCCCAGGAGTGGTGGAAGAACATATCCGGTCCCCACAGGGTTCGGCGGGCCAGTCCCCAGAGGAACTTCGCGACGATCTCTCCATACATGTTGAAGCCGATTGCGCTGAGCTCCTTCTGCTTCGGCTCCGGAACGGTGATATACGAGACCCCTCCGGCAACGTACCCTTCGGCCGACAGATCAAATTCACACGCCGCCGCCCCCCAGAATGCCTGCACACCGATGCCGATCTGCAAGCCGAGACCGAACTGGGCAACCTGATAGGAGGCATCGTTCGGATTGTCGCCTCCATCAAGATTGAGCTCTCCGATCGCCCCCCACTGTCCGCTGTCGTTCGTTCCGACGTGGAGACGCGTCGTCCCTCCGACGCCGACCAGCGGCCGGAACGAGACGTACGGGCTGACGACGTCGAGTTTCTGCACCGCCTGCTCTCCCTGAATCAGGGCCTTGATCAGCGTGAAGATGCTCCCGCTGTTTCCGATCGAGGAACTGAAGCCGGGGATGGCCGAAGTGATCGACCAGTCATCCTTGTGGTTCATCTGCAGATTGTTGTGCTGATCGATCGTCGCGTTGGTATTGCTCGTGATGAACGGCCAGTCCTGCGAGAGGAACTTCGATCCCCCCGAAACGGTCGGTTGTCCGTTCAGCGACAGAACGCCGCCGGCAGGATTATAGGTTACGCTTGCGCTTACCTTCGGATAGGCGGAAGTGAGATGGGCTCCGCCGAGGATCGGTATCTCCTTCGGAATCGGCACGTCGAGTGTCTGCCGAAGCTCTACAATCTTGTTGCTGTCCGGCGGCGTGGCTCCCGGCAGAATCAACTTGACCGGATCGGCCAGCGTGCTCAGGACGTGGAACGAGATATTTCCGTTGCCGGCAACCGTGACGTCGCTGATCGTCGCATCCCCGTCAATCCAGGCCGGACGGGTCTCAAGGATATCGAGCGTCACCGTGTCCCGCGCATCGGGCGAGCCGTCGTTGCCGACAAACGTCTCCACCACAAGATAGCTGGTCGGCGGCTTCAGCGCCGCCATGTCGTAGGTCACCTTCCAGGTGGTATCGTCGACGTTGGAGGCCCCTATCGAATCGATCCTCGTCCAGTCCGGACCGTAGAAGATTCCGGCAAACCGTACATCGTTCTCGAAACTCGTAATCGTGAACGTGTTCGAGTCGGGCATTGTCCCGTCGACGATCGCCCGTTTGAACGGACCGGTAAGTCCCGCAACGGTCGGCGGCACAAACGGTTCGACGATCAACTCGTACGGAGGAGAGACATGAACCACGTGATTGGAAGCGTTCCGGGCGGTGAAGGTGAGAGTCGATCCCGGTTTCGCCTCCCCCATATCGAACGTCCAGCTCAATCCCTCCCCCGGCACGACGTTGTCGGTGTGCGTCCGGATGGCACTGCCGTTCGAGTCGGCAAGGACGGCGGTAACCGACGTCTCCCCCAGATTCTCGAACATCGTTCCGGTGAACGTGACGTCGAGCTCTACACCCTGACGGAACGGGCCGAAGCCACGGTCGGAACGGACATACATGACGGTGTCCCACGCCAGCGGCAACCATGTCGTGTAGGGTTCGCCGTTCGACGGCGATCCGGGATAGTACAGAGAGACCACAAGAGATGCACTGTCAATTTGCGCTTCCGGATCGCGGATTACTCCGGTCGTCTCCAGGTTCCACCCCACAGTCCCCTTCCGCATCCCTTTCACCAGCGTCCACTCGGCAGTTCCGTGAATAACGTACTCATCCTGCTTCATCTCGTCCAGCACCAGATTCCCTCCCCCCTCGTTGAAGGGGATATGGTGGGTCAATCCCCACGGCTCCTCACCCATGTAATTCCCGTTGTTTCCATCCACGCTCCAGTTCAGCAATCCGCTCGGATAGGCTATACCGACAAGCGAGTCGTAGTCCTTTCGCCCTTTCCAGACGGTCAGTTCGGTGATGTTCCCGGCAAAGTATCCGGCAGGGATGGTATCGGACGTGATAAAGCCTCCCCGACCGATGATGATCGCCCCGGTCCGGGCGTTGGCCGGAGCCTGAGTCGAGGCCTCGCGGGCACCGAAGTCCACGTAAAGTTCCATCGTCCGATCCGCCTTTGCATACGTCAATCCCACGTGATGCCACTCCCCGTCATTGAACGTGCCGACGCTCCTGATCTGTCTGCTTGCGCCACTGGCCGAATCGGTCAATGTGTAGACCAGACGCCCGGCCTCGTCAAGGTAGAGAAGAGGAGTATAGTGCTGATTTGCCGGATTCTGCAAGCCGAGAAGAGGGGCGCTCGAATCGGTGGAACGGAACCAGCAGAGCAGGGTAAACGGAGAATCCATCGGCTCGGTGCTGAGCCATGTCGAGGCTCCGTCAAACCGGAGCGACTGGTTGTAGGGAGTGCCGGGAGACCAGAGACGGCCCGTCGACAGGAACAGGTCCTCAATCTCGGCCACCAAATTTCCGCCCGCTCTGATGTCTACATCGACACGCCGGACTTCCGGGACGACCCCGGAGATCTCGAAGAACTCCCAGAAGCTGCTCCCCGGATGATAGGTCTTCATACCGTTGAGCGCCCTGACCACCGGCCTCGGCGGGATCAGCGTGATGTCGGCCGCCGAGCGGATCGAGTCGGCAAATTCCGGCGACCAGGTGTGGAAGATGATCGAATCGGCGGTGAAGTAGAGCGAGGCGAAATCGTAGCTGAAGCTGTAGCCGGGGGTCGTTCCGCCGACAGGGGAAAGCCGGGTTCTGTAGATGGTCTGTCCGCTCAGGTCGACGATCTCCGCCACCACCGAATCGGTCTGCCGGGTGCTCGGCTCCACCCGCACGGTTACCGGCGTCTGCTTCCTGTCGTTGACGTTATAGGGGTTGCGGACCACGTTGTCGTAATCCGACGGGGTGAAGAAGACGCGGGGAAGCTGCGGTGTGATGTGCAGCCCATGCTCCACCAGAAGTCCTCCGGTCGGTCCCCCCTGAGCAATAATCACAGCCTGCGCTCCCCGGACGTTCGGAGAGAGACCGGTCATCACCACCGCATCACTCTCGGCTGCGGTCAGCCACTGGGAACCGTTGGAACTGACGGTATCGAAATAAACAAAGGTTGAATCCTTCAGCATCGCCCGGAAAATCACCCGGCTGGTCCGGGGAGGAAGCGGCTCCACCGTAAACCGGTTCGTGACGTCCGGGACATCCTCCCACGGCGTCGTCGGGTTGATCACGCGACTGTAGTTGTTCGAGACGAAGGGACCGAAGCCGTCTGTAGAGAACACGGTCATACGGGGGGGAAGAATCTGCAGCGGAACGAAATACTCGGTCCCCCCGGGGACTCCGCCGGTATGTTCCACCAGCACCGCAAGCTGCGTCCCGAGCGGAAGATCGAGCGTGTCCAGCTTCACGGTCCACTCCGCCTCGGTGATGAATGCCCCGCCGGTCGACGAGGTGTCGATGCGGAGCGAATCCATCACGAGGATTCCCGATGTATCGATGAACCGGACCGTGGCCCCGTTGATGTCGGCCAGTCGCATGGTCACCGCCGTGGTGGCGGTGGGGAGCGAATCGACTGCGTAGATCACGGTCTTCGGCGTGTAGAGAACGTACTCGTCGAACCCGGTCGACGAGGTGATGCTCGGCTTCTGTTCGGCAATCGCCAGCGGCTCGACAAAGCGAAGCGTTCCGCCGAGCGAGGAAGTCCGGATGTCGACACGAAGGATCGCACCGACCGGCAGATCTCCCATCTGGTAGGTGTAGGAGGGACTCGATGGACTGACTGAAACCGAGTCGATGGTCACTCCTCTGTTGACATCGTAGAGTGAGAAGGAGATGCCGGAGGTGCCGGACGGAAGCGAGTCGACGGTGAAGGTGTTGAGGTTGTTCTCGCTCTGCGCAAAGGGACCGAAACCGAGCGAAGCGTTCAGTGCCGGACGGAGGAACGAGAGTTCCCCGAGCGTGGCGTACACCGTGTCGGTGCGGAAGCGGTAGTTGGCGGAAAGACTTGTCGTCACCGCCGGATTCTTCGCAAAAAGATACTCCACATTCCGGCTGAAGTCGGACGTATCGGAGATCAGAATCACCCCGTTGCCGGCGTCCAGTCCGCTGACTCCGGAAAGATCGAACGTAAAGGTTCCTCCGGTCACCCCCACCGGCATCACCCCCCACGAACGACGCATCTGCCGGCTCACCCCCGGAATGGAACTTGTCCTCAGCGTCATGGCACTGTCGCTATGTCCGACGGCCAGATACTCGTCATCTGCACCGGGCGCAATGGATGCCTGCAGAATCGAAGAACTTCCTCCGGTGCGCCCCTCCCAGAGGAGCAGAACGTCGCTCGATCCGTATCCGTAGCCGGTCGGAAGACTGAAGTAGGGAACGGTTGACGCAGCCGTAAAGGCGCTGTCATGCAGGGTGAGCTGTGCTCCGTTCGGTGCGCTCAGGGAATCGAAGAGGAACCACTCCACCAGACCGAACCCTCCGGCGGCTTTCGACCAGTTCCCCAGCATGCCGGCCTTGATATCGCCGTAGCTCCGCTGCAATCCCCAGAAGTAGAGATTGTCCAGCCGCCCGTGCGGCAGCATCCACGACTCGACCTTCCCCAGAGACTTGTCGTACCAACTGCCGAAGTAGAGGGCTGCGGAGGAGGGGGACTGGTGCCAAATCGACCTGCTGTCGGTGTAGGTGCCGGCTTCGGTCCCGTTGATGTAGAACCGAACGGTCGATCCGTTCGAAGTGACGGCGACGTGGTTCCACGCATCCCACACAAGACCGACCGACGAGCCGATAGAGGATTTTCCCGCCTCATCGAGAATCAGCGCACGGGTCACCGAGACCGGATCGCTGCAGGAAGCGCAGTACTCGAAGGGACCGACGCTCAGCCCCCAGGTTCGCTTTGTTCCGTCGAAACCGGAGACGATCACGAAGTTGTCCGCGTCGGCGTAGACCCAGGCTTCCAGGGTATAGGCATCTCCCGGCGAGATCCGCATGGCGAGCGGTATGGTCGACGACGCATAGCTCCCGGTGGAATCCAGAAAGAGAGCATTGCCGGAATACTGCGCGGGAAGGACTTGTGTTGAAAGGAGAAGGAGTACCACAAATGCCACACAGATGCGATCCGCATATCTGAACATAGATAACTCCCTGCTATACAGCTGATAACTGATACAACACAGTTATGAGAATGTTATGAGAATTACATTGATTGAATTTCTCCGTCGGCAAGGCGAACGGTCGCGACAGTGAACGGGAAAGCATTGCATTCCTCAAGCCCGTCACCTCTGCCTTCCCGACAGAGAGCCCAACATAGAGCGGAAAGAAAGGAGAGAACGAATTGGAGAAGGGGGCATCCGGGGGGTGTGGGAACCTTTCCCGAGAGATCAGCCGACGGAACGGCACAGGGGAATAAAATTCGGCCGAGCGGCGGAGCTCCGTCGGCTTCCGTTATACTTCCGCAACGAATTTTTCCAGATTTTCCCCCTGGACAAGTCCGAGCGCTTTTCTGAGACGCTTTCTCAGGGCTTT
>CBFGQN010000168.1:0-7758 GCA_965650895.1 uncultured Ignavibacteria bacterium
ACAGCTCACGGCTCATTGCTGATAGCTCACGGCTCATTGCTCCCCCCCCTACATCAACTGAAAATTTGTCGATCGCATCAGATAGCGCAACATCCTTGTGATTCTTGTCCTTCTGGTTTCATCGTTCAGGTCCGGCCATTCGTAGGCCCGGTCCTCCACAAGTTCGGTCAGCAGATCGGCGATCAGGCGTTCCGACGGGGGGAAGGCCAGCAGGTGCTCGGCGGCATCCCGCACAAAATCTTCCGGTTCTTCAAGCGAGGGAAACTGCTGTGCAAACGAGAGGACGTCGACCTTCCAGAATCCGTCCCGGTTGATCGGACCGTTGAGAACCAGATTCAGTCGATCGATGATCCGCACATCCGCACCGAGCAGAAGTTCATCGCTGAAGAAATGGCGTTTCGGGAGAGTGGTGGAGCTGATCCAGGAACGATAGAACTGCCAGCCCTGCACGCCGGGGGGATGGAAGAGATCCTGTCCGAGTTCCGAGGCGCGCTCCTGCGCATACTGTCCGGCGAACTCACCCGGATCTCCTGAAAGGTTCCCCACAAGCGTTCCCCGCAGCAGACTGACGAAGAGATCGACCGGGCTTTTGATCATCGCCCCCCGAACCGCCGGATCGTAAAAGTGTCGGCTCATCAGAAGTCGCTTCAGAACCGGAACGATCTCCCATCCCGACTCCCGGAACTCGGCCGCAAGCGGGGCAATGATGTTCTCCTCAACAATCTCCGGTATCGGCCGCACCGGCGTCAGCGTCGTATCGGTGTATACGAAGAACCGATAGAGCTTGCGGATCACATAGCGGGCCGTCTCTTCCTTCGCAAAGATAATCTCCAGCAACCGGGCAAGCTCCGGCCCCCCTTCGGTCTTCCCCTCAATCGTTTCGCCGTACACCGTTTTATTCGACGGATCGTGTCCGGTCAGCAGATTGCTTGCCACATCCCCCTGCATTCCGAGACCGACCCAGTCCCAACCGGTCAACGCCTTTGCCGCCTCCACTACATCATCCTGCGTGTAGTTCGGATTCCCGTCATTGTCGGCAATACCGATAGTGAAAAGTTCCTGCAGCTCCCGCGCATAGTTTTCGTTCCGGTAATTCGCCTTGTTGTTTCTTCCGTCCAGGAAGAGAAGCATGGCCTTGTCTTTGGTCACCTCGGCCACAAGCGTCCTGAAGTTGCCGAGAGAATGGCGACGGAAGAGCTGATTCTGGAGATACATGTAGCGGGAATCCTGCACGACGGCGGCGTTGACGGCAAAGTGGTTGTGCCAGAAGAGGGTCATCCGTTCCCGTGCCGAGAGTCCGCCGTTGGTCATCAGAAGGATCCACCAGCGACGCAACTCATCGAAGAACGTATCGATGATGTCGGTTCGTCCGGAATCCCAGTAAAGGGCCGAAGCGTTCAGACACTCGGAGACGAAGCGGGAAGGGCCGGGAAGAGGAGCCGAATCATCGAGCAACGCATCAATCAGATCTTCCATCCCCCTCCCTTCAGTTCCGGCAACATCCTCCTGCGAAGGGGCCACCAACATCCGGCGCAGAAGATGATAGCGTTCGGAACGCCCCCACGTCCCATCATAGGGTTGAAGACTGGGCAATTCGGAAAAATCGGGAGAAGAAGAATCGGACTGCACGCTCCGATCGCGGAGCCCCCTGCCGCCGTAAGTTGAGGTCAGAAAATCTCTTCGGTCCATAGATAGCAATCCGAGACTCGATGGAACAATCCGGAAAACTCCAGCTTTGGGGATTCTGAACGAATGAATATACAACGTCCCACACGATGCAGGCGGATCGGCTATACGGTTTGCTCCGGCAACGGCCTCTTTCCTCTGCCGGAAACGATTCTCAGGAAACGTTTGATCCTCGGAAACTCGAACCGAAGGAGGACGGTTTCGCGGGAGACGAGGATCGTCAGATAAGCGCCGAGCGCGCCGACGATGATGTCTCCCAGCCACATGCCGAGAGCCGGACTGAGAATGTCACGATCGGCCAGTTTCTCACCGACGACCAGGCAGGCCCAGTAAATGACGAAGAAGCCGAGAGCGATCACGGCCGAGACGCCGAAGTTGCCGCGACGGACAACGATGCCGAGAGGAGCACCGACGAAGACGAAGATCAGACAGGCGGCCGGGATGGAATACTTCTTGTGGATTTCAACGAGATACTTGTTGCTCTCCTTGCGCGCCCGTTCTATCGAGCCGCTGATCCGCTGCATCTCACCGCGAATCCCGGCCAGACGTCCCAGAGCCGCCTGTGCGGCCTGGGTTCGCGTCATTCCCGTCGATGCCTGATCGACGTTGCCGGAATCGACCGGAGTCGACTCTCCGGCAATCCCCTGTTCGGCCATCACCTCCTCCAGCTCCTGCTCGGCCCGTTCCCGCTGGGCATCGGAGGTATCGACGATCGCCTGCATCTGCTCGATATTCATCGTCCTGTCGGTCCGGCCGAACGTCGTCGGGTCGGTCTGCTCGAACTTCTGTCCGCTGGTGTTGATTGTAATCCGGTACTCGCGGAAGGCAAAGCGCCGGAACTCCCCCGGATTGTTCCGGTTCAATCGTTGCGCCTCACCCTCATGAAGCGTCATCAGGATTTTCGTCAGATCGCGGTTGTAGGCGATCTCCGCACGCCGGGCGTTCAGCAGACTCAGGTTCGGTCCCTGGCGCTGATAGATCGTCACATCGCTCAGCACATCCCGCTCACGATCGACTTCTCTTGCCAGGATACTGTACCCTTCCAGCGAGCTGAACTGTCCCGGCTCGATAATAGCCGTCGGACGAAGCTGCTTGATATCGGTCAGCATCACATAGGCTTTGTGATTGGTCTCGGGAAGAATCCGGTCATTGAAATATTGAAGGAGAACGAAGAGAAGAGTTCCTCCGAGAATTGCCGGGAACATTGCCCGGAAGGCGCTCCCCCCCGCACTTTTGATAATCGTCAGCTCGTTCTGTCCGCTCAGTTTGCCGTATGCCATCAGGGTGGCGAAGAGGACACCCATCGGCACGGCAAGGACAAGCATCCAGGCAAGGTTATAGGTATAGAGTTCGGCAATGACCCCGTAGGAGAGATCCTTTCCCACAAGTTCGTCCAGCGTTTTGAAGACAAACTGAAGAAAGAAGATGAAGACGACCACGGCGGTTCCGAAGAAGAACGGACCGATGTGCATCCGCAGTATGTGCCAGGTCAGACGCATAGTGTGCTTGTGTGATGGACCGATTCGGGGGAAGATAGGGAACTCTTGTTTCTGTTATGGAAACATTCGGGGGATCGGGCGTTTTGGAGACGGCATATATAACGGGGTGAAGAACCGAGGGCGAATGGTTATTCGCCCCTACACGATGTTCCGGATACACGGCATGGTTTTACCACACCCACACCCCGCTGACGACCGGCAGAACCTGTAATCCGTCGTCGGGCGTCAGATCGAAGGCCACACCTGCATCGACGGCGAAACGGTTGTTGAACCAGCGAAGCGTCAGTGCCGACGGCTGGAACTCGGAGTTCTCCAGAAGGAACGCCTCACCGGCAATCTTCCAGTGTTCGGCAAACCGGTAGTCGCCGCCGATTCCGATCAGGGCGGCTCTCCGCTCGAACGGCGGCACGATCGTATCGCTCGGCGTATGCCGACGCCAGGAATATCCGGCCGTCACGTTTGCCGAGTAATCAATTGTCCCCCAACCGGCCGTGACGTATGGAGCGACCGACAGAATATCCGATTCCTCGGTACTTGAAAGATTCCCCTGAACTCCCGCAGCCGCGCGGAACATATCGCTCCGGTAGAACTCGTATTTCGCGCCGAGCGTCCCGGCAAACGTGCGACTGATAAAGGAGGGGATGTAGACGCCGCCGCCGATCAGCGTCAGCCGCTCGGTCGGACCGTAGCCGGCAACGATACCGGCAACGTCATAGCTTGCCAGGAACCCTCTCCCCTTCCCGACCGATCTCGCGGTCGGCGTCAGAATCGTTCTGAACGTTGTGGGGTCGTGAACGTATTCGGGGAGCGGAGGGGGGGAAACCTGTTCCGGCAGAAGCAACTCCCGTGAGAACCGCGGATCGGTATCGCTGAAGAGAGGTTCGCCCGGAATCGGGTCCAGCGGGAAGGCCTGCGGCGGCGGCGGCGGCGGCAACTCAGGTCCGCCCGGCGGCATCTTCGGCGGACGGGGCTTGCGGGGCGTCTGTGCAACCGGTGGATCCGGATCGGGTTCCGGCCGGTTCGGTCGCGACGGATCGATGACGTTGACGTAGGCGGTGTCGGCCAC
This sequence comes from uncultured Ignavibacteria bacterium, assembly GCA_965650895.1. Taxonomy (GTDB): domain Bacteria; phylum Bacteroidota; class Ignavibacteria; order OLB7; family OLB7; genus JAGWAZ01. The sequence goes on from CBFGQN010000168.1 coordinate 4,252, forward strand.
CACATAGGTTGTGTACTTCCCGACCGGCTGTTCGCGACGGATGTGGACGTTGATCGGCACCTTGATCCTTCCCACCCGTTCCGGCTTGAAACAGACCGAGTAGCGATAGGTCCGCGCACCCTGTATACGCAACGGAGGCTTTTTGAACGGATAGCGGATGGTGAACTGTCGCGAGGAACTGATCACGTCATCGACGATGAAGTCGCCGCCGAGCGACTGCACTTCAAAGGTATGGCACGGTCTGTCATCGAGCGTGACCGTACCGAAGTCTTCATGAAAGAGGTTCCAGACGTTCTCCAGACCGACCGAGTACTCCCGGCTGGAGCCGTCGCAATCGGTCACGCGTATATCGACCTCGAAAGACAGATCAATCCGCTCAACCCAGAGAGAGAAGGAAGCCTGTTTGGCGCAGTAGCCGAATACCGGAGTCGTCATCACACGATAGGAAGAGGTCTTGTGACCGATAACGATCGGGCTCCATCCCCCCCCTGTTCTGATCTCGACCTTCGAGATGCCGTCTTCGGCGTAGACAGTAATCGGATTCATTCCGGAATACAGAACCGTCGGATAGATACGGTTCTGGGCATGGAGTCGGGATCGGATCGGACACAGGAGTCCGCAGAGAACAAGAAGAAGGACGAAGACAGAGGAAGAATGGACGGATCGCACAGATATTCCCGACATAATCACTGTAAAGAAGACTTCCCGCAAAGAGACCTTGCACAATTGCAGAGGCCGTTCGTTACGCCCTGCAGCGGCGGGAAGTTACGCTCTTCCTGAGGAATCGGTTCAGCCTAAAAACGCCACCCGCCGGAGAGACTGATGGTGTTCAGGCGGAGCGTATTGTATCCGAACAGTATCACCTGATACTGTGCGCTCAGGGTCAAATCGTCACCTATCTGCACAAAACCTCCGGGACGAAGTGCAAAATAGGTTTCCCGATCGATTGTGGCGAAGTGGCCGGTCCCGCCATCCTGCCGCAATTCCTCCCCTTCCTCTCCTCCGGAAGCTCCGGCATAGAACGGACGGAGGGGATCGGAAGGATCTTCTGTGGCGATGACTCCGGCAAATCCGACAAAGACACCGGTTCCCTGTACACGGGACAGGCCGAGCTGTCCGGAGTAGACGATTTCATTCACCGGTTCTTCCCCCCGCAGATTGTATCCGACCGATCCTTTCATCCAGAACTCGTCACCGCCATAGGCAAGGTGAAGAACGTTCAGGAACTGGAGATAGCCGTCGCTCAGGAAGGTAGGATGTTCGGGATCATCGTAGATGCCGTTGTGGAAACCGGGGGGGATACGGAGATGGGAGCTGACGCCGGCACGCAGTCGACCGAACGCTTTGGCATAGGTTAATCCGACACCGAGCCAGGCAGGGGCGAAAATCGAGCGGTCGGGAAAACGGGATGCGCTGGTGAGACTGTAGTATCCTATGGGGAGATCGACATTCAACTCAAGGTTGTCCAGAAGACCGTAGTCGGCTGAAAGACCGAACGTCCAACTGGTGAACGTCGTCTCCAGACTGTCGAAGAGACGCGTCTCTCCATCTCCGCTGAAATAGTTGCGGGTACCGGCAAAGCTGACCGAGAACCAGGCCTCCCCCTCACCAGTCGATTGGAGGAATGCATCCCCCTGTCCCCGCGCTCCGGCGGCAAGGATCGGCACAAGCAACAGCGCAGCCGACAATTTCTTCAACGCACGTCGAAAACCATTCTGCATAACCGGCTTGAATATCGTGGATCTGTGGTACAAGAACGTATCGAACCTGAAAAGGGAAGGGAGGTTCCACAAACAACAAACGGGCACGATGACGTCGCTAAAGCGCATCGCACCCGTTCCTGTATTTTCACCTGACTTTCTGCATTCAGAAGCCGAGTTCCACTCCGGCATTGACGCCGTAGTTGGCATTGAAGTCGATATCATCCGAGAACCCGTGGAGCATTGCCCCTCCGACTCCGAGTGTCCAGGCAACATTTTCATGTGTCGAGATCGCCGCATAGGCCCGTGCATTCAGGACGATACCTCCGTCGGCTCCTCCCACTCCGATCCGTCCGTTGATTTTCAGCATCTTGTTCACCGAAGTCACGGTATGATCGTAGAAGATCAACCCGTAGACCATCGAAGCCTCTGTTTCGAGGGCCTGATAGTCATACTGCGGGTCCCCTTCGCGACCGATCGGCTGATATGCGGAGTTCTCGCCGCCGAGAATCTGGGGTGACTTCCACTCTCTGGAGGCCACCGGTTCTCCGGAATGTCCCGTGCCGCCACCGGGCAGCGTCTGATCGATTGTCGTACCTCCGTTATTCGTACCGGTTCCTCCGGATGAACCTCCCATTCCACCGGCTCTGAAGTTATCGCCGGAACGTCCTCCCGTCGCCGATCCCTGAAGATCACCCGGATCGGTCGACCGACGGGCAAATCCCTGCGGGGTGGCCGGTTTCGTCTGCACCGAAACGACTCTGCGATAACTGAACATTGCGCTTCCCCCTTCCAGACCGATCCGGTTTTCTTCCCCCAGAGTCATGGCAAGATAGGCCGATCCCTGGACCGAGAAGGTAGACTCCTTTGTGGTAAGACCGGATGCGAGCGTACCGCCGAACATAATGCGACGTCGGTGGGATTCGTTGCGGTCCAGATCCGGAACCGAACGTCCGCTACGCGATCTGGCCGATGCCTCCATATCGGTCTGGCCGAACCGTTCCTCGATGGGACGACTGGCCGTCTCCATCTTGTCGAGCATCCGGGAAGTGGAGACGATATCCTGCAGCATGTCTTCCGGATCGTTTGCCATGAACTCCAGAGAGCTGTTCAGGCGGTTTCCGAAAGGAAGAGAAGTAGACGTGACGGCAGCCAGAGCATCGGCCTCATTATCCGGCGTTTCCGCCTCAACATGCGCAACGGCACCGCTGTTGTCAGCACCACCAAGACGGCTATCCGGCACAGTTGCGTTCTCCTCATGCTTCCGGACGTAGATACGTTCCGTCTCCTCTTCTCCCAAAACAGCAGCAAGAGCCGGATCAGTACTGACAGGACTTGTTAGGATCTGCTCATCTGAACGGACGGTATTGCGCGGATTGGCGGGACGAGTATTCCGTTGCACCCTGAGAGTGGCTAAGGAACTCTCCGCGACATCGGCGTTATCGGGAATCCGGGTAGCCGGTGCGATAGGAGTTGCTTCCCCTGAAATATCGGGTCCGGCTACACTGATACCCTCACTACCACCACCGACACGGTCCCCCAATGTCTGTGCAATGCCGTCGTTCCGCCCCCCCGGCAGATCGGCCAGGCTGTCACCACCGGAAGGGGCAATCAGCGTCGGGGCGAGAGCGATCAGCACGAGTGCAACCATTGCCGCCAGTGAAGAGCCGGCAAACCGGCTGGTAAAGATGACCGGACGGCGTTCCTCCTCCTCTTCAGCAGCCAGAGCGGCAAACTGTTCGGCAAGATTTTCCCTGACGAATTCCGAAAGATGGTCGGGCGGGGTCAATGCCAGCAGATCATCGTG